>CAYTTD010000212.1:0-4275 GCA_964440595.1 uncultured Gaiellales bacterium | reverse complement strand
AAAGAATGCCATGTGCGGGGTCAACTCAATCTCAATGCGAAATCCAATTGCGCTTGTAAGCCAAGGCCTGTCATCACCGCCAATTGTCGTTCCGGCAACGACCACCGTACCATCACTACCCGCAGCGGCAATCTCGACAAGGTCGCGGTAATCCCCTGCATCCGGGGAGGTGTCTTCGGATATGGCAATTCCACGTCTCTCGGCGATACGACGAGCGTTTACAAAGGTAACCGGTTCGTCAGTTGAAACCGAAAGCATTGCGATCAACGCCGAGAACCCGAGCATCCTTACGTCATATGTGGAAACGTCGCCTTTTGAGGAAACCCGGACGTGCGATAGCGGTTGCCCCGCAAGTTGCGCTGCCAACGCGGCAAGCTTGGTGGTCAGTGGCACAAAGCCCTGCAGGGCCTCGACATCTTCAGGCGCAATTGCCGGAATGTTTACGGCCGTGGTGATTACGCCTCCGGTGAGCGCAGCAAGAACCTGCTCAGCAACGGCAACGCCTGCTCTGGTCTGAGCCTCGCTGGTTGACGCCGCGAGGTGTGGTGTTATCAATACGTCGTCTCTCTCAAAAAGTGGGTGGTGAGGAGGCGGCTCAACCGGATAAACATCCAGTGCCGCACCAGCGAGATGACCGCTCTCGATTGCGTCATTCAGTGCATCAAGATCTACAAGCCCGCCACGCGCCGTATTAACCAGAATGCTTCCCTTGGGCATCAGGGAGATCTGCTCTGATGAGATCATACCCCGGGTCTGATCGTTCAACGGCATGTGCAGAGAGACTATGTCCGCACGTCTGAGAGCATCTTCAATCTCCAACGCATGCTCAAACTCAAGACGGGCAAATTTTTCTTTTGAAACAAACGGGTCATAGCCAACTACGTGCATGCCAAATGCCCGCGCTGCCTCGCCTACGGCCTGGCCAATTCGACCAACTCCAAGCAGCACTAGTGTGCGACCAGATAATTCACTTCCCTGAAGTGAGCTTCTGATCCACTCTCCCCTGCGCATCGACGCGTCGCCACGGGCGACGTTTCGCGCGAGACCAAATAGCAGTGCAAACACGTGCTCAGCAACAGACTGTACTGTGCTTGCTGGAGCATTAACAACGATTATTCCTTTGTCGGTAGCTGCAGCCAGATCAACGTTATCTACACCGACTCCCGCGCGACCTATTACCTTGAGCCGATCTGCTCCAGATATCAGATCGCCCGTAACCTTGGTCGCACTCCTTACGATTAGAGCGTCGAAGGCAGGCAAATTCTCCTTCAACTCATCGTGGTTCCAACCCGGAAGGAACGTTACATTGCAATGCTTTGACAGAAGATCTACTCCCTCCTGGGAGATCTTCTCGGCGATCAGCACCGTCGGTTTTTCTGAGCTGGGATTCAAGGTTACTCGCTTTCGGAATTGTGTGAAAGTGAATCAAACAACGATTTCTGCGCTGCAGCAATGCCAGCACCCGGTGTTACTGGATAACCATTCTCAAACAGAACGCGCTCAAGGGCACCAATCATTAGTGGTATGTCAAAGTCGTTTATCCATCCACAGTGGCCCAGCCTGAATATCTTGCCCTTCAGCTCAGCCTGGCCACCAGCAATCGTAATACCGTGGGTCTTGAATCCATTGGTAATTGATGATGCGGTCATATGTGGTGGCACGGTAACTGCTGTCAAGACAGCCGACGAGTCATCGTCGGGCGAGAAGAGTTCAAATCCGAGCGAGTTGACTGCCATTCGCACCGCTCTGCCATGACGAACATGGCGAGCGTAAACATTGTCCAGCCCCTCACCCAGAATAATGTCCAGCGCTACGCCTAATCCCGTTACCAGAGTGGTCGCTGGTGTGAATGCTGTTGACGGTGGTTCTTGCGCCTGCGCCTTCAAGGTTCTCTTCCACGAGTAATAGAAGGACGGACTCTTACGTTGCTCTGCGTGCTCCAACGCCCTTTGAGATATCGCAGCAAATGCAAGCCCTGGAGGCAGCATAAGAGCCTTTTGCGAGCCTGAGACGACCACGTCAATGCCAACAGCGTCCATGTCAACCGGAACAGCACCGAGCGATGACACCGCGTCGATAACCACAAGCATGTCAGGGCGAACTTCGCGGATCGCCTCAACGAGAGGCTCCAACTGCTGCACCGCGCCGGTGGAAGTTTCACAATGGGTTGTAAATATCACCTTTGCCTTGGGGAACTGCTCGACAAAATTTGATACCGATTGCAGATCGGGCAAGTCACCCCACGGGGTTTCGTGAACATGTATCGATGCACCGTTCTGTGTGAGGATTTCGCCCCATCGTTGACCAAATCGACCAAAGGTAAGCACTACTGCCTCTTCGCCTGCAGCAACCAGGTTCATTGCTGCTGACTCAAGCGCCCCGGTGCCACTACTGGCAAATACAGCGATCTGTGCTTCTGTTGTACCGAATACAAGTGGCAGTTTTTGTAGAACGTCTCCAAACTCCTCCTGCCATTGGCTGGTTCGATGATGCTGAACCGGCGCACTCATCGCCCTGAGAACTGAGTCTGGCACATCCGTTGGGCCAGGTGTAAACAGGTGGATTTTTTGAGGACCAGCTGGATACATGTATGCGATTCCTTTCAGCTTCTTTCGTCAAGCATCTGCTCAACGAGCTCACGGGTTCTGCGCGGGTCCGCCTTACCCCCTGTTGCCTTCATTACCTGTCCAACGAAGAATCCCGCAATGGCAGTCTTGCCTGCCATGTACTGTGCGACCTGCTTCTCATTTGAATCAAGCACCTTGGTGATTTCGTCGCGCAGAGCCCCTTCGTCAGAAACCTGGGCCAGCCCCTCGCTCTCAACGATTGTGCGCGGATCCTCATTGCTCTTTGCCACCCGGGCAAGCAGCTCTTTTCCAACGGAGCCGCTTATTGTTCCTTCGGCAACTAGATCCACTATTGAGCCCAGCTGCTCTGCCGTTGCTTCGTTTCCATCTTTGGCGACCGCAATCCACTCACCCATGGTCCAGTTCGCAACTGTCTTGCTGTCGGCGCTACTTGCCAGTTCAACTACCCGCTCATAAAGATCGGCGAGCTGTGCCGATCCGTTCAGCACCTCCGCGTCATAAGGTGTAAGCGAGTACTGACTTACAAACCTTTTCATCCTTGCAGCCGGCAGCTCGGGAAGCTGCCCGCCAATCTCTGCCACTCGATCGCGTGATATCACAAGTGGCACTAGATCCGGCTCTGGAAAGTAACGATAGTCGTGTGCTTCTTCCTTGCTTCGCAGGCTTCTGAGTGATCCATCGCTTGGGTCATAGTGAAGCGTCTCCTGCTCTACCGTGCCTCCTGCCTCAATCAGTTCAATCTGGCGTTTGATCTCAGCTTCAATACCGCGCTCAAGAAACCTGAAGCTGTTCATGTTCTTGAGCTCAGTCTTGGTGCCAAGCTCAGTCGTGCCACGTCTGCGAACACTGATGTTGGCGTCGCACCTCAGTGAGCCTTCCTCCATGTTGCAGTCACTGACGCCAACGGTAAGGAGGGTGTTCTTCAGTAGCGTTAAGAATTCCTTTGCCTGAGATGCGGATCTGATGTCTGGTTCAGTAACGATTTCAACGAGCGGCGTGCCTCCACGATTAAAGTCCACGTGGCTGTAGTGCGAATCTGCGATTCTGCCTGTCTCACCTGCATGCACCAGCTTTGCAGCGTCCTCCTCCATGTGCGCCCTTGTAATGCCAATACGGGTGGTTTCACCATCGCCGCCCCGAACATCAAGGTAGCCATCAACACATATTGGATTGTCGTATTGGCTTATCTGATAAGCCTTTGGGCTATCTGCATAGAAGTAGTTTTTTCGATGGAATATCGTGCTTTCAGCGATGCTGCAATTCAGAGCCAGCCCTATCTTTATCGCAAATTCAATTGCCTTCTCATTTGGCACTGGAAGAACACCTGGATGCGCCAGACATACCGGGCAAACATGCGTGTTCGGGGGCGCTCCAAATTCTAGCCTGCAGCGGCAAAACATCTTTGTGTTTGTCGCCAGCTGCGTGTGAATCTCGAGTCCGATGACAGATTCCCAATCTCCTTGAACGGTCATGAGGCACCTCCTGTGGAAGACGTTGAGACGCCCTCCTTACGCAGTGGCGTGGGCACAGTATTGAAATCAAATGCCTGCTCAAGTGCCCACGCGACCGACATCATTCGATTCTCACTGAAAGCAGGGCCAATCAGCTGAAACCCGACAGGTAATCCATCGCAAAGACCGGAAGGAATGCTCATAGCCGGAAGCGACGCGAGATTCACCGGGATCGT
>CAYTTD010000211.1:0-4276 GCA_964440595.1 uncultured Gaiellales bacterium | reverse complement strand
GCCTGCGGGTGCGCCCGGTGTCTGTGCGTCGTTGACCGTAGCGGCAGGTGCATCATCAGCGGGAGTCTTTGTTGCGAATCGCGTTGCGAAGACCTCGGCCTCCGGATAGCCTGCCGCGCGAACAGCTGAGCGCACTACCTTCTCAGTCTGGGCACTAACGTAGCGGCTATCGAGAGTGATGGAGACGTTGGTCTGTTTTCGATATCCGGCCTCAGTTGTGCGAACGGTCTCGCGGGCACCTGGTGAGCTTGTCTGCTGCGTGTTTGACGATGATTCTCCTCCGAAAGAGTTTTTGGAGATGGTTGATTCAACAACGCTGCCCTTTGTGGTGGAGCGCACAGCCTGTGTCTCGCTCGTTGGATTCAAGGTAACGTTTACGCTGACCTGAAGCCGATCGTCACCGCCAACTATGGGTGAAAGCTTCTGTACAAGGCGATACTCATCGCAGGCTGCGAGCACAAGTTGCCACTCGTTAAGTGAGGCATCTTCATCCAGCTTGGTGTTGCAGCTTGCGGCACCGCTGGTCACAACGGTTGTGCCGCCACCGCCCGAGCTGCCGTTGAGCGCAGTGTTCCAGAGGTTTTGGCCCTTGTTGTCGAGCACGATCACAGTGTCAAGGCTGGCACCCTTAGCGCGGTTTGCGATCTGCGATGCAAGTGACTTTCCGTCAAGCTGATTTGTGTCGTTAGGATCAGGATAGATGGTTGCTGTAACCTTTGACAGCATCTCTGTCTCTGCTCCCAATGCCTGGTTTCTTTCCATGGACAATGAGACGTTGGCTGCGAGTATGCCGTCGATCTGCTCAAGTGATTCGCCAATTGACCTCGCTGTTGTGCAGGCCTGGTAGTCGAGTCTCTGGTCTGCAGTGCCGGTCATGCCGCTGGGCTCCTTGCACTTTGCTGCGCTTGGGCGCTTGTCGCCAATCTGAGAGGTGGGACCTTCGATCGCAAGCTTTGCCTTGCTGTGGTCAGCGGTTGGCACATTGATTTCGTACTGGCCGGACTCAGGATTCCTTGTTGTCTCAAACTTGATTCCAGCGTTGTCGAGCTTCCATTGCCAGGCTTTGACCTGGTTGTTGTCTGTGCTTCTGGCGACAGGAGACATTGTTGATCCGCCGGTGAACATCAGAAGAGCTCCAGCAATCAGCGCTGCAAGAAGTACCGGAACGGCAATCTTTACGGCGAGTGGCAGGTTGTTGATGCGGTCCATTATTTGTGTTCTCCTTTATCAGATCTGCATCTGCATGAGCGTTCTGAGCCCGGTCACTGCCTGAGTGATGACTCGTGTTGACATCTGAATTTCAATGCCGGCCTTTGCGGTTTCGGTCGCGAGCATCGCCGGGTCAACATCTCCTCCTGCTGCGAGGCTGGTAGCGAGGTTTTCGGCATTGTTGTGAGTTGCCGTTGGGCGCTCAAGAACCATGTTGTGAAGCATCTCGCCAAACGTTGACTCCTGGCCGCCAGCGTCGCGCGCTCCGGCGCCAATCTCTTTTGCGAGGCCTCCGCCAATGCCGCCAATGCCGCCACCGGGCATGCCAGCACCAGGCATTGGATTTATCGAACCTATCTGTGGAATACCGCCAATCATCTTTCAGATCATCCTCCGCGGCCAATCTCGAGCGACGCAATCATCATGCCTTTAGCCATGCTTGCCGTCCTGACATTCATTTCGTAAGCGCTCTTTGCATTCATCATTTCGATGGTGCCTTCAAGTGCCTGCTGTCTTTCTCCGCCACCGGGGCCGGGGCGCTTTGATGCTGCCACTCGAGCTGCGCTGCTCACAGCCGCCATTAGTGATGGAGAAACCTTGCCGCCGCGACGCTGTGCATCGCGGAGTGTCTTGTTGAAAAAGTCTGCGCCAGCGAGCTTCTGACCGGCAGCTCCGTCTGCACCGGGAGTAAATGCCGTAGCAATGGTCTGGCCGGCAACCTCTGAGCGGTAGCGATGCAGATCCATTCCGACCTGCGCTGTTTTCATCATGTTCCAAAGGCTCATGATCAGGCCTTCCCTATCTCGTTGAGAACAGTTCGCAAACCGTTGAGGCGGTTGGTAATCTGCTGCGTCAGCACCCTGTAGCGAATATTGGTTTCAACCATTGAGTTGGTGATGTCTTCCTTGGTTGGCGCCTCAGCTGATCGTGACATGCTGAACTTTGATGCGAGTTCACCGGACGTGATTCCATCGGCCAGTGGAGAAGGCATTTTGGCGCCGTCGGCGGAAAGTGCAATCGAGTTGCTGCCTTGTGCAGAGGAAGTCATCGCTGATCGAAGCGTGCCTTCGAAGTCGACCCTGCGTGCCTGAAACCCTGGGGTGTCAATGTTTGCGGCATTCTCTGCGTTTGCCTGCTGGCGCATGGACAAACCCTGCAGCCCCGCAGACATGATCGCGAAGTCTTTTCCTAATATGCCGTTTACCGAGAACACGTGGGGTTCGTCCTCGTTCCTTTTACGTGGGTTGTCAGCTTGCCTTCAGGGAGCCACTGAATCGTGGTTGTGATGCACCATTGGGGGCGGCGCATGCACTTCCCTGACTCCGTGGTACTACGAAACAGACGCGTTGTAAACGGTTTCTGCAACAAAAAATCGGGCGCCCCGTGCGAGGCGCCCGATGAATTTGATTGTCTGGCGGCGTCTGCCTATGCGGTGAGCATGTCGTCTTCGCCCAGCAGGGGATCCTGCCTGAGGCGCTGCAGTGCTCTCTTGTGAAGGCGTGAGACTGATGCCTTGGACGTGCCGATGACGTCGGCAATGTCCTGCATGGTCATAGCCAGGCGGTAGAGAAGCTCGCAAACGTGGCACTCGCGCTCTGGAAGGCGCTTTACAGCCTGCCAAAGGGTCTGCTTCTCAAGGTTTTCTTCCATTGGATTCTCAGACGATGCCGTGGCCAGGTTGAATGCCATGCCGAGTGCCTGGACGCTTGAGACGAAGCCTCCAATGCTGTCGTCGCCACCTGATCGCTCAGCGATTGCCTCGACCGACTCGTTCCAGGCACCTTCACCTGGGCGGCCTTGGCTGAAGGCTCGCATGCCGTCGATGATCTCACCCCTGATTCGGTATGAGGCGAAGGTTTTGAAGCTTGCGGCGCTTGTCGGGTCATAGCGGCGAGCTGCCTCCATGAGGCCAATTCTCCCCTGTTGAATGAGGTCGGCCTTGTCAATGTGGCTTGGAAGACGCCTGAGCATACCGTGCACAATTCGGTCTACGAGCTCAAGGTTTTCCTGCACGAGCTTAACCTCGTGTGGCTCAAGATTGGCGAAAAGCCTGTCTCTGCGAGTCTTTGGAACCTGTGGAGTGTGGCCACCTCGATAGTGGTCTTCGTGATCATGATTCATGTTTCGGCGATACCCCTGTAATTGAGTTGATTGGGGAGGTCGGCCTGTAGTGGCGATGGGAAACGGCGAAATAACCCAGCCGGCCTGACTTCTCCGGTGTTTTGCAGCTATGCATTCATATAACGACACTTTTCAGTTAGCTGCAAGGGGGATCTGTCACCAGTTTTTCGTCGGTTCATTTACACCTATGTGACAGCGGGCGAATTGGAGCACGAAATACCTGCAAAATCAAAGTTAATATGTTGTGTAAATCAGTTGCTGGCAGGTCAGATCAAGAGCGTCGGGTGTGGCACGGCGAGTTATCGGATATGTACCAGCCATGGATGTGCTACACGCAAACAGCTTTGAAATTGGATTTCCCGCAGGATGGGAAGATCGATCACAGGTGACTCTTGTTGGGCCGCCCCAGATTGGTTTTACGCCCAACGTGCAGATAAACCAGGAGCCAGTGCCTGAAGGTGTTGATGTGTTTCAGTATTTTGACGAGCAGAAAAGGGAGCTCGCAACGCTGCCTGAATTTGAGCAGGTTGAGACTGGCGATCGGATGCTTGGAGGCGTATCAGCCGATTTTCATGGTTGGCGTTGGACGGTGCCTCAGGGGTATCGAATCCGTCAGCTCCAGTATGTTTTCGTACGCGGTGCCACGGTTTTTACCGTTACCTGCAGTGCGCTCGACGACCAATGGGATCAACAGAGTGCGATGTTCGACATGATGCTTGCGCAGTTCAGATTTCGTGAACTGTGGGGTTGGGTGGTGTTCTGAAATGTTGGGTGGTGTTCTGAAATCAGGCGGTGTGCGAGTTAGCTTTGTTGCCATATAGGGACGGTGGTTTCATGTGGTCGTTGTAACAACCGTTTGAAACCACACCATTGGGCGGTGCGTAGGCTTTGGGGTGCATATTAGTTGCTCCCAAGGCGAATTTTGATCAAATACGAGATAAAACTC
>CAYTTD010000210.1:0-4295 GCA_964440595.1 uncultured Gaiellales bacterium | reverse complement strand
TCAAAGAGTTGGTGTCGCCGGTAGCAGATGCAAGGAACGCCTTGCTTGGCGTCAATCAGCCAGCGCGACGTGTGCAAGCTGATGCATACTCGCCAGCCGCCGCCAACGCTTTGGCGTCAAGGCACGGCTTCAATCCACTGGCTGATCTTTCACCTGCGACTCTGCCCCCCGTAAAAGAAGGCGTTCAGGTACCAGAAAAGTTCAGACATCTTGGCAAGATCGACCTGAACTGAAATGCGATGCGGATTGCAGAAGCGAGGCGACGAATAATAATGAGGGGGGTCTCACCAAGGTTAGTTCAGCTTATGGGCGCATTGCCTGACCAGCTTGCAAACCCAGGGAGCCAGAAAGCGCTTGCTGAGTCGGTGATGATTGAGTTTGCTGGAACGGGTTCACTTCACCAGCGGGAGTTTGTACCCCTAACCCACGGTGCAAAGGCCATTTTGTCCGGGCCACATGGTGCTGAGGTTGACGCTGCAATTCGGGGATGGCTGTACCTCGCAGAGCAGACAGGTGGTGCAGATGCCATCAGCAATCTACGCGGAATCTCGATGTCGTTTACTCTTGATGCACGTGATGCGGCGCAGTACGCATCTCACTCGGTTCTGGCTCATGCTCTGGTCGAAGGCACCAGCATTGCTCCCCCTCAGAAACAATCAGTCACCAGGAATTTCGCGCTGGTTCAAAGCCTCACACGTAGTGGCCCAAGCGGAAGACAGCTTGAACAGTGGCTGGAGTTCTCCCCCTCCTTCACAAACAAGTTTATTGGTCTGCTGGACCGCCAACATCCAACGCAAGCCGAAAGGGCACTTGGCGATCAACTGGCGTTCTACGCCGACCATGAGCTTCACCACCTGGTTTTGCAGCATCACATGCTCTCCCGTTCTACAGCCACCGCTCCACTAACCGCATCTCGTGCAGCAATGGAGGGCGCCGCAAACGCAGGTGCCATGCGACCGGGCCGGGTGCGCGACATGGCCGCAGCGCTCGGTATTCCCCATACCAGCGGATACCAATTCGCCAGAGTAGACAAAGCCACGAGAAGTCAGCCGGAATTTTTCAGGCAGGCAACCGATTGGACGCTTGAGATGTTGTCGGCAACTGGCCATCGCCACGCTAACGGCGCAGTGGCCAGCAACCCGGCAGCAGGGGCGGAGTCATTCGTTGAACTCATGTCCAGAGGTTCTTCAATGGAGGAAGGGCGAGCGGCTATCGCTTTGCAACGGGGCGAGCATGAAGCAAAGCTCTGGGAGTCAGCTCAGCCAATGTGACATGTGGCAATTCGTGCCACTGGTTCGCCGCCAGGAGGCCAGCGATACCGATAGCCAAGACAAACGCTAACCAGCTAGTTGATAGAGAAAAAACAACGAGAATGCTGCGGGTCGCATTCGTCAACTCAAAGTAGCAAGACATGCTGTCACCGCTATCCAAACCCGTACCTGTAAACGCCGTCACGAGCCTCTCAGCCAAGCTGTTTGCAGATCAACCTCTAGCACCTGGTGTGATAACGACGTTTTCATTTGCCAGCTCAGATGCACTCACTGGTATTGAGATTGTTCAGGCCCCGTTGATCGACTTCAACTCGCCATTCAAGTCCAAGGATCCTCAGCCGAAGAAGCCCAATGGTCCTGTGCTGGTGCTTTGAAACGGTGTTGAAAGACAACGTCATCCAGGCTGAATGTTTCTTACTATCAGATATCTGATCTCCCGCTGAGCATTGGTATCGCCCAACACTGCTTTTCTGAGCGTGCCCTCAACAGCGGTGGGCCTGGTTACGTAGAACATGTCCAGCAGACGCCGATCCCTTACGGTCGCATAGAGGCGCAGCCACTGCCCTCTGGTCAGGCTCTTCCCCTCAAGCATCTGGTGTCTCAGCGTCGTTGCTTCGTAGGGAGCAACAATATCGTTGTCTATGCCTGCCCTCAGGATGTCGGCCTCGAGCGTCATACGAGAATCGATATCGTTATTCACCACTGCTCTATGCGCTACATCCGTCACAGTTTCGTTATGGTAAAAACGATTGAATACACCCATGCTGTTGTGTTGGGTGATGCCCGTTGCATATAGATGACTCAGTTGGTGATCAGTGAGTGCTCGACCTTCATCCAATTGCCGGGAGAGACTATTGATGTCAACAACCGGGGTTTTTCCCTGAGAAATTCTGTCTGCGAACATATTGGATTCTATTCTCTTACGGCTGCCTGGATCACCACTTGCGGCCATGGCAATTGTTGTATCCAAGTACTTATTCTGTTCGTGGTAAGGAGCACCTCTTAGCTTGAGACCGATTGGACTTCTATGGTGACTTGCATATAACCGCAGCCACTGCGAGTCTGTGATTTGAGCGCCCAGCGCCACTTTCGCCCCAAGCGCTTCAATGCTGACTGGTTGAACCAGGCCACGTTCGATTCCGAGAGCCATAAGCTCACTTCCGATCCAGGCTCTCACATCAGCACGGCCGATGCGCATCGCATCTTGAAGTGCTATTTCAAGTGTCCGGTAATGCGGATGATTCTTCAGCGGCAACTTGTGTGTTTTATTGATGGTCTCGAGCAGGATCAGATGGTCATCAGACAGTGTGGCGCCACCATTGATTTTCTGGATCAGTGCGTTCACGGTCTCAGTGGGGTTATAGGCGGCGGCAAGAGCGCCCAGGTTTTGTGGCGACGGATCGATCAGGAAACTGGAGGAGGCTCGCCCAACCTTCCTGGACGGCTTGTGGTTGAGCGCGATTGCGGCACCCTTCAACGCATCTACTTCTGAACTGGTGCTCCCCGAAACAAACAGATCCGCAGCCGCCCTTGCTGCGTCTTCCCGAGAGCCAATATTTTCTACGTGTAGCCTCTCAAGTACCCGTGCACCTACAACCCTGCCCGTACGACGAAACCGGGTTAAGTCCACCACCGTGCTCGCAAAAGTTGGGTCAACCGACACCAATGAATAATCCCCGTAAGTTGCTAACCAACTACCTAGCCATTTTGTCGAGCGCTCCGGAGATTCGGTGTCAGTTTGTCGCTACCACTCACGCCATGACGTCGGCAGCATCTTCGAATCCGGCCTTGCGAAACGCTTCGCCGGCCTGATCAAGCTTGGAGGTGTCAATGTTGCTGGTGGCATCCTGCATTGCTGTGGCGATCGCCACTGGGTCTTCACCAGCACCGGACATTGCCTCGCCCACTGCGGCATACTGCTCACCGAGCGATCGGATCGCATCCGCATACAGGTCGTTTCCTTCCTGAGCTCCCTCTGGTACTTCCAGTGCATCAATGGCGTCAGCCATGTCAGAGTACACCTTGGCGTATGCCGCAATTGCGTCCAGCTCTGGCAAGTCCTCGCCCTGGAACGGGTCAGCCGCATCAGCCTTCTTCTTGTAGCTGATGTTAATGTCATTCAGAGCCTTGATGTAGTCGTCTCGATCAACCCCTTTGTCCTTTGCCTTGGACGATTTGGATTTGGATGATGACTTTGAATCAGACGACTTGCTTTCTTCTCCACATGCTGCTGCGGCCAACGCAAGAATCAGCATCAAAAGAAAAGTTGAAAAAAGCTTTGAATACTTCATGAACCTTGCCCCCGCCCCGGATGGTTTGCCTTCGTGGTATCGAAGCCGTGGATCTTTTACCCGACTGAAACCGGGGTCGAACGCATGCAACACTGACGGTTTTGAATTCATACCTTCCGGCAGCCTCCAGCGTTAGATAAAACCCTCAACTTTGTTTTTTCTTTTGCCGATGATTCGACAGTTCGTATCTATTGGAGGGATGGCTGATGACACAGTCACTAGGCGAAGAGCTGATATTCAACGTAAATACATGGCGGGTCAACAGCCCATTTGGTTCAACGTTTGGAACACTGGTTTTGACTTCGTCGCGCCTGGCATTTCGAAATCCAATTTCCATGCACAAGTTTGTGATCAGCCTCGATGACATCGCTGACATCTCGTTTTGGAAGGGAAGCGTTCTCTGGGTCATGGGTCGAGGCTGGACTGACAAGATCAAGATCACTCTCAAGAGCGGAAAGTCGCACAAGCTCCACATGGGTCAAGACGCCTACGACAGCCTCGTGCGCGCCGTAGCTGAGTTTGACCCCAATCGTTCGGTGTCTGATGAAGAGCCATGGCAGTTGGCTGCCTGAGCTCCCCCGTTCCCGGTTAACATAGTTTTTGAATCAAGATCGCGTCGTCACCTGCTTAGTCTTGCTTGTTGACGGCATCTCGTTAGGCCGACCGCATGTAACACGCGCCTTTGATTTGTTCGACAGTCAGTAGAATGACACCTACAACGAACGGGAACAGG
>CAYTTD010000209.1:0-4304 GCA_964440595.1 uncultured Gaiellales bacterium | reverse complement strand
AAGTCTTGCCAAATGATCCGACAAGCGTACGTCCCCACCTCGACAGACGGTACTGGCTCGAAATCAGCTTTCGTCGGGCCACGGCACTCCGGGATTTCTGCGATCTGCCAGGCCTTCGGGCAAACAATGAAGTCGAAGGGACTCCTGATGATCGAGACAACCATCTGGCCAACAACTCCGCGACATTGCCGCCGCGCTTCAGTTTTCGGATCGGATCAGGAGGCACCCAGGTAATGACATCAGCGCCTCGCGCCACGTCAATAATCTGTGACCAGGGGCGTTCTATTAACTCTAGAAGAATCCGAATGTTTTTCTCGGTAGGGCTGCCTTTTGCTAGCCGTGTCACCGAACCAACTACTCCTCCATCGAGAGCTGCGAAGTACCCCGAGCGATCCAACAACATGCTGTTGTTTATCGATTGCCTGCAGGCTCCGCAAACATGCTGGTCAGTGTCACGACCGCATCCCAGGCATCTGTGAGGTACCACTAGATCACCAAGGCCTTCTCGCCCCCATCCAAAAAGGTTTGCGACTTTGCCAGTCGCCGGTGAGACCTCAGCCAAACCGTTGCCGGCTCTCAATCGGCCAACTTCAATTCGTGCGCCAGCGAGCCAACCCAATTGTTCAGACCGCTGAGGCTTCCCAGTAAAGAGTCCGCAACGACAGTATCGGGAGAAATTTCTGTCCCAGGAAGCAGCACGCTGTCGATGATTGTGGATCCGGCTCCGATTCGAACTCCTTCGCCGATGACGCAACGGCCTACCAGCTCAACGCGACTGTCAATTTCGCTTTTGGGATGCACCAGAATACCCTGGCCCCAAAGAGAGCTTTCATCAGGTGCGTCTGTATAGGAAAGATCACCACCAACTACAGCCAATGATCCTTTTCGTAACTGTTCAAGGTCGCCTATGTCATTCCAGTAACCAGAATGAACGTAACCCTGAATCGGCATGCGTTCGGCAACCATGCGAACGAATAGATCTGAACCAAAGTCGTAGAACTGCTTGGGAATTAAATCAAACACCTCTGGTGAAAACACGTAAATACCGGTGTTTGCCACATTGCTGAGAGAGGTACCCGCAGGTGGCTTTTCTTGAAATCCGGTTATCCACCCTTCCGAATCCTGCACGGCAACTCCGTAAAGAGATGGATCAGCTACCTCCTTCAACACGAGCGTGGCCATGGCGCCCGTCTCCAAATGGTGCCTGACCACAGCACTCAGGTCCACGTCATGAAGGCCATCACCTGACAAAACCAAAATTGGTGAGTCGCCGTCTCGAAGCCATCCCTCAGCGTTTTTCATTCCGCCGGCATTACCAAGCAGCTCCGACTCAACCGACCAACTAAGGTTTACTCCCCATGCATCACCGCTGCCAAAAACTCCTTGCATCAAATCGGCTTTCCAATGAATGTTGCTCACTACATTGGTAAATCCCTGCATTGCTAGAAGGCGCAACAGATGCCCCATAGCCGGTTCATTGGCTACCGGGATGACTGGCTTCGGAGCAACATCAGTAAATGGTGCAAGACGGGTTCCACGGCCTGCGGCCATGAGGAAGGTTTGCATTTCAGGTGCCTTCGTCCCAGCTCGCAAGATAACGCTCCTGCTCAGCGGTTAGTTTGTCAATTTCAAATCCCTCGGCCGTCAATTTCAGTCGGGCGATCTCTTCGTCAATCAACCTCGGTACGTCATAAACAGCGGGCTTCAGATTGGAATGTTCTGCCAACAACCACTCGAGAGCCAACGCCTGATTTGCAAAGCTCATGTCCATCACTGAAGCTGGATGCCCTTCGGCTGCCGCCAGGTTGATGAGGCGTCCTTCTGCAAGAAGATGCAGGCTTCGACCGTCACGGAGGCGATACTCGCGAACGAACTCCCTTACCTGATTCTGACTGTCAGACATGCTCTCGAGCGCGGGAATATCTATCTCAACGTTGAAGTGACCCGTATTCGACAACACTGCTCCGTCCTTCATCAGCTCGTAGTGCTCGGTGCGAAGAACATGCTTATTTCCGGTCGCCGTTACAAAGACATCACCAACACGCGCTGCCTCGCTCATAGGCATGACCCTGAAACCGTCCATGACCGCTTCAAGAGCACGAAGTGGATCGATTTCACAAACGATCACGTGCGCACCATGGCCACGGGCGCGACTTGCCACGCCCCGACCACACCATCCATATCCGGCTACCACTACCGTCCTGCCGGCCAGCAAAAGGTTAGTCGCACGAATAATGCCGTCAATTGTGGACTGACCGGTACCGTAACGATTGTCAAAAAGGTGCTTCGTACGAGAATCATTTATTGCTATGACTGGAAACGCCAACTTGCCCTCGGCCTCAAGTGCTCTCAGGCGAATTACACCTGTTGTGGTCTCTTCGGTACCGCCGATGATGTCGTCCAGATACTCACGCTTGTCACCATGCAACACTCCGATTACATCAGCGCCATCGTCCATGGTCACCTGTGGCCTGTGTTCAACGGCAGCGAGGATGTGGTTGTAGTAAGTGTCGTTGTCTTCACCCTTGATCGCGTAAGTCGGCACTCCGTAATTTTTTACAAGTGCGGCAGCAACGTCGTCCTGGGTTGAGAGTGGATTTGATGCACATAGAACTACATCACCACCACCTGCGGCGATAGTTCTCATCAGGTTTGCTGTCTCGGTCGTCACATGTAGACAAGCAGAAATCCGGACGCCCTCAAGTGGCTTCTCTTTTTCAAATCTCTGTCGGATCGATCGAAGAACGGGCATGCTGGAGTCAGCCCATTCAATTCGCCTAACGCCTTCCTCAGCGAGCGCAATGTCCTTAACGTCATATCCCGTGGCAGTATCAGTGGCCATTAGTGTTCTCCTTATTATTTGCTCTTGTGGAGCATATACGGTGCTGAGTCCTTTTGGAACTTCACTTTGTCACAAATGTGTGAATTCAACGTTCATCAGCGGTTCGATCCTGTGGTCTTTGAAACGGCTGTACCTTTTTTCAAGTCATTCATTCAGTCAATCAGTCAGCCGCAGCGAATTACAGCGCGCCCAGCTTATCCTTCAAAAGATGGATCCGCTCTACAGGCGTCGGATCAACCTGATTTAGATAGGCAAGCAATACTGAAACGTAATCTCCGAGCACAAGCAGCTCAAAAACCTGGTGTGCTCGAGAGTAGTCGCTGGCAACGGGTTCTCCACCACTTGGGTTGAAAGCGCGAACTCCCCTATGCCAGTCAACCGAATTCTCGATGAGACTACCGGTGACCTCAACGCGCCTCTCAATTCCTTCTCGGCAATCGGAAGGCAATAGTTCGATCAACCCCCAAGGTCCCCCCACGGTTCCAGCCAACTCCCATCCAACAAGTTCATTGTGATTGAGCTCAGGATATTCATTGGCAAAGGCCGGAACCTTGGCATTCTCGTTCAACTGCGCCTTCCACCTCGCGGCAACTGGTGCAGTAATACCTGTTCCGTATACGAGGGAACACCTCCCTTGCAATCCCTTTGCCAGCTCAAAGGCATGACATGTGGATACGTCGTCGACTTCAATAACGTCATTTACAGATCGCGCTGCACCGTTGACGGCGCCTCTTATTGCATCTGCGGCGCTACTCACCACTTCAGCGGATTCCAAAACGCCGCACAATGCACCTGTAAGGATTCCACATGCCGCTCGCGGCTGATACCCACTAGGTATCTGAACGGTTGGCACGCTGGCTGCGGCTGCAAGCTCAGACAGCTTTCCTCCCGTAGAAATTACTGCGACTACACGCGATCGGTCACTCGCCTCCGTGAAACACGCGATGGTTTCAGAAGTGTTGCCCGAGTAGCTGACACAAACAACCACGTCTTCACGGTTGACCCACGCTGGAAGCTCATATCCTTTGACAGGAATCACCGGTATCTCAAGGTCTAGCATCGCTGACACAAGATCGCCGGCAACGCCCGATCCTCCCATGCCACAGACAACGACCGCCCGTGGCAAACTGCCGCCCAAAAGCTCTGCAATCTCCTGCCTGGCACCAAGTGCAAGTTCGTAGCCTTGCTGCAACTGCATCGGCATTGTCTGAATCGCGCCGAACATGTCCTGGCTGTCGATCTGTTTCCACTCGGCAATCTGTGCAAGCGTCACTTGTCCTACTCCCATGTATTTTTTTGGTTCGGCGTGTATCACCTTAGCTCAACCGGATTTCACGACGTGCTCACCGGGTCCGACCACGGATCCCTCACCCAAAACCACACCGTCATCTATCACCGCGTTTTCACCGACTCCCACGCCCCGAAGCTTCGCTCCTTTACAAACAGCCGCTGCTTCAACAGT
>CAYTTD010000208.1:0-4326 GCA_964440595.1 uncultured Gaiellales bacterium | reverse complement strand
GGAATTCAACAACGACAATCACGTGCGACTGGTCGCAACAACACAGATCCCTTCGCTGCTTGCCCTTGGCGCGATGATCACTGTTGTTGCAGTATCAGCAATGCGCGAGCGTCGCAGAGTTACATCGATGTTTTCCCGCTACGTATCACCTGAAGTGGTCAGGGAGCTCGTCGACTCTAACCAACGGATAAGCACCGAAGGTGAAAAAAGAAATATCTCAGTGTTGTTCTCAGATATCCGAGGCTTCACTTCAATGAGCGAAAACATTGACCCGGCAGACCTGGTAGCGCAACTCAACGAGTACTTCGAAGAAATGATCGAGGCAGTTGAATTCGAGAGAGGAACCCTAGTCAAATTCATCGGTGATGGAATGATGGCACTTTTTGGCGCGCCTCACGATCTTGCAGATCACGTTGCCAGGGCGTGCTCTGCTGCGCTGGAGATGATCGAGCGGCTGCAGATGATCAATTAGTTTCGAGCAGAAGACGGTTTGCCCGAGTTAAGAATTGGCATTGGCATTCACTGTGGCGACGCCATCGTCGGGAATATTGGCTCGCCAGGCAGGAGGGTTGAGTACACCGCTATTGGCGATACTGTGAACCTGGCTTCAAGGCTTGAGTCAAATACCAAGGAAGTTGGCGTACAGATACTCGTCAGCGAGGATGTGGTAAAGAACGCAACAGAGCATAGATTCAGAGAATGCGGCACCATCACTGTAAAAGGGCGAGTCCAGGCTACTAGGGTGTTTGAATTAATTGACTATGCGGAAAATGAATCCAATGCAGCAAAGGATGCTGCCTGAGTGACCATGCCTGATTTGACATTGACACCCCTCGGCACAAGCCCCGCCTGGTACAACCCGGGTGAATCATCGTCGGGATATCTCCTGCAAAGCAATGGCTTTCGAATTCTGATCGATTGTGGCTCAGGTGTAGTTTCCCGTTACCTTGAAATATTCGGAACCGAGACTCCCATTGACGCGATTTGCATCACACATGTGCATCCCGACCACTGCTTCGACCTGGTGCCGCTGAAATACGGCATGGATTACGGAAGCCTTTCCTCGTGGGCGCCACAGCTATGGCTTCCGCCAGGCGCCCATGAGCGCCTGCAAACCCTGGCTTCTGCCTGGGACGGCACGAGCGACTTCTTCTCATCCTCCTACAAAATTCACACTTACAAGCCAACGGTGCGTTGCGACATCGGACCATTTACTTTCAACTCGATTGAGGTACCACACTTTATCCAGGCGTTTGCGTTCAGGTTTGAATCTGATGGTGCATCATTCGGGTTCTCATCAGACCTTGGCCCGTGCCAGCAGATCGCCCCGTTCATGAGCGACGTCGACCTGTTTCTTTGCGAGGCGACCCTGAACGATGCTCACCACGAGCCAGAAACAATGAGGGGCCACCTTACCGCCTTTGAGTGCGGAGAGATCGCAAGAGATGCTGGTGTTCACAGCCTTCTTCTGACGCACATTCCAATGGAGAACAATCCACAACGCACCCTCAAGGATGTCGCGTCTGTTTATGGTGGACCCGTTGCACTTGCAGAGTCAGGACAAACCTACTCAGTTGCACTAAGGCTGGCACAGGCC
Source organism: uncultured Gaiellales bacterium (assembly GCA_964440595.1). Classification (GTDB taxonomy): domain Bacteria; phylum Actinomycetota; class Thermoleophilia; order Gaiellales; family SKUG01; genus CAYTTD01. The sequence continues at coordinate 2,729 of CAYTTD010000208.1, read as the reverse complement.
GTCTAATCTACACGCTGGATCAGATTTTTCTATAGACTGCAAAGCGTCGCTGAAGACAGTTGGTGTAAGACCCCAAATTTTTTTTGTGGTTGAACGTAAGAGCGAGAGCCTCCAGCCGAAGCGGGAAATGCAATTTTGATTTTTTTGCACCTGTTTTTGCCTTGGCTTTTTCTCCCACTCCTCTTGTCTTCATCAGTCGATAGCTAACAACGAATAAAGACAGAGAGGAAGACGCCCAAAATGAACAGGGAAGGCAAATCAGCCGTCGTCGATCAACTCGTCAGGGAAATGTCAGAGACGGAAACCATGTTCGTGGCCGATTACCGTGGCCTCGATGTGCAGGCCGTAACAGCGTTACGAAGTGTTCTTCGAGATGCTGACGCACGCTTTCAGGTGGTAAAAAACACCCTTGCAAAGCGTGCCGCGGAGCAGGCAGGGCACGAAGCCCTCGCCGAGTTCTTCACAGGCCCATCAGCAGTGGCGTTCGTTCGAGGCGATGCAGCAGCCGTTGCAAAGGCTCTCAATGACGTAAGCAAGCAGGACGACAACCTTGAACTAAAAGGCGGCATCATGGACGGCCAGTTGGTCGACGCCGCACAGGTCAAGGAAATCGCCAACCTCCCGGCACGCGAAGTCATTCTCGCGATGCTGCTGGGTGCGATCAACGGCCCGCTTGCCCAGACAGTTGGCGTTCTCTCAGCCCCTACTCGCGACATCGTAAATGTGCTCGACGCATACATCGATAAGCGCAAGGCTGAAGAAGGCGAAGCAGCGTAAAAAGTTAAACAGTTACCCAAAGGAGAAAAAAATGGCAACAATCGAAAAGACAGTTGAGGAGCTCGGAAAGCTAACCGTTCTTGAACTCGTTGAGCTGCGCAAAGCGCTCGAAGAGGCATGGGACGTAACAGCCAGCGCACCTATGGCAATGGCAGCCATGCCAATGGCTGGCGGCGCAGGTGGCGGCGAGGCTGCTGCCGCTGAGCAGACGAGCTTTGACGTCGTACTGGCCTCTGCCGGTGAAAAGAAAATCCAGGTCATCAAGGTCGTGCGCGAAGTTACCGGCCTTGGACTCAAGGACGCCAAGGAAGTTGTTGACGGTGCACCTAAGGCCGTCAAGGAAGGCGTTGACAAGGAAGAGGCAGAGAAGATCAAGGCACAGATCGAAGAGGCCGGCGGTACCGTCGAACTCAAGTAGTTCTGTTTCACTCATGAAGACCGCTAACGGACTCAAAAGTCTGTTAGCGGTCTTTTTTTGTGGGCGGAAGCTGACTCGGGGGTTTGGTGTGGTGTGTGTATGGCGCAAGACTCTGATTCGCAGGACGCGAATCAGCAGCGTAAAACCTGAGCATCTGGATGAATGCTCAGGTAAGCGCGTCTTGCAAAAGACACACACCACACCAAACCCCAATAAATCACGTAAGCAACGCACCCACCACTTGAAACTACCGTGCGAATACCAGTAGATATGTTGCCGGTGTAGTAGTGTGCAAGCCATGGTTTTCAATGGGTTGATCAAATTTCTCGTGACTGCGATATGTGTCGCAACAATCACCGGATGCACGACAATCGATCAACGCAATGGCGAAAAAGAACAAAACCAGAAGCCAGACACCAACCGATACTCTCATGACAAGAAGTCGATGACAGATCCTGCGGAACAGGTAATGCTTGGCACCCGGAAGACAAAGTACGGCAAGATCATTGTGGATGCAGGGGGACAAGCGGTCTACTCATTCAGTGCAGACGAGCAACTTCTGTCCACGTGCGCCGGAAAGTGCAGTGAAGATTGGCCCCCCGTTATGACGGAAAACCCGCCGACGACAAATGATGACCTGGATGAAATGAAAGTTGCAGCAGTTTCATCAGCCGGAGGCCAAATGCAAGTTGCATACAACGGCATGCCTCTCTACTTCAACAAAGACGACACTCCTAAGGCAGGAACCACAAAAGGCCACGCCAAATCGAGCCACGGTGGCCGGTGGTCATTGGTATCCAGCAGCGGCAAGCCGATCAGCTAAAGCGCCAACGAGCCAACACGGCCACCAGCGCGTCCGCCCTGGCCGGCTTTTTCACTGAGACATTGTCGGCAAAAACCAGCATCATTCATCATCTGATACATGATCACTTCCACAACGCACGCCGCCCCCGTTTCAGTACCACAATCACCTGGCCCAGAGAGAGCCAGCGTTGTGCCAATACCCCCTCACGAAGATGCAAAGCATCTTGCGAAATCCGATCTAACCGGAGGAAAGCAGGGGCAGATAACATCAGAAGTACTTGAGAATGGGGTAAGGCTGATCGTTGCAGAGCGACCCGGCGCAAAGAAGGTCAAGGTACAGGTTGGCGTCGGCGCAGGAAGCATGCAGGATCCAGCCGGCAAGCTTGGAATGGCACACCTGCTTGAACACCTGGCATTTGAGGGATCTGAAAAGTATTCATCCGCGAAGCAGCAGGACATGCGCAACAAGATGGGCGGCGTATGGAATGCCTACACAGACCAGGATTCAATCGTCTACTACGGCGTAGCACCAACGAAGGATGCAGCCAAGGCTGCAGATCTGCTTGGCGACATGGTGCGCAACCCGAATCTCAAGCCAGCTCCGTTGGCTCAAGAGAGATCAGCAGTCAAAAACGAGATCATGTTCAGGGCGAACATGGGCGTTGACAACTGGGAGAATTGGAACAGCCTCGTATTCGGCAACAAATCTCCAATGAACAACATCATCGGC
>CAYTTD010000207.1:0-4406 GCA_964440595.1 uncultured Gaiellales bacterium | reverse complement strand
GTGCCGCACAGACCGTCGTGCGTCTTCTGTAGGGGTAGTGCTCCTACGTGACAGAGATTATTCAGCACCAGGTGAGAGTTGATCTGCAGGATGTGGACGTGATCGAATTGACCGTTCGCAGGTCACCGCGGTCTCGACATGTGCGAATCACTGTGGAGGAGACAGGCGAGGTTCGCGCCAGCATTCCGATGCGTTATGCGCTGCGCCGCCTTGATGAGGTTGTTCGCGGCAGGGCCGAATGGATTCGAGAGATGATGATTTCCAGCTGGCACGCGACCAGAGACGCCGAGGTGGATCTTCTTAACGGTGGTCCAGTGCGTTATCTTGGTGAATGGCTGCCATTTTCATTGTTCAGACATGAAGGAAGAACAACGAAAGTGTCTTTCAGCGCAGAGTCCAAGGGCGTAATCATGAATCTGGCGGATGGTCATGATCCATGGGAAAAGCTCGTTGCTTGGTATCGGCAGATGGCGCGAGAGGTAATGACAGAACGTACCTTGGAATGGGCCCGTCACTTCAGCCTTCAAACTGGTCGAATCTCGATTCGCGAACAAAGAACCAGGTGGGGGAGCTGCTCTCATACGGCTGATCTTTCATTCAATTGGAGATTGCTGCTTGCTCCAATGTGGGTGATGGACGGCATAATCGTGCACGAGTTGTGTCACATTGAGGAGCTGAATCACTCAGATCGATTCTGGGCACTGGTTGACGCGCGTTATCCACGACACCGTGAAGTGGAGGAGTGGCTCGCTGATCATGGTCCGGCACTTAGGGTGCTAAAACCTCGAGGTGATGCGCTCGCGACTAACGAACATGTTGATGAATCCCCTCGAGTGTCGCTCAAGCTGTTCTGACGTTTACATGACTGGCTTGAAACCGATAGCGTGAGCCGCATCGCCAGCATCGCCTTTATGAAGATGCACGGTCAATCCGAGTGCTTCCATTTCGTTGGCCACCTCGCCAATTGGTCTTGCAACCGGGCAGCGTCTGCCCTTGGTGTATGTGACAAGCACAGCTCCGCCGGGCATTGTAACCCTGCAAAGTTCAGCTGTTGAGAACACCCCGTCAACAACATTAACCAGATCAAAGAAGTCATCTTCATGGCTTAGCCTGAACGAGTCATCAACCTGATAGCTGGCGCTTTGATCAAGCTCGCTGGCAACAGACACCATGTTTGGTGATATGTCAGATCCCATGACCTGCGCCTTGGGAAAGTATTCGCCAAGTATGCGCGTGCCAAGCCCGGTTCCGCAGCAAACGTCCAGAACGTTTTCTGGATCGTTGGCGCGCTTTGCCCAGGATGGCGCACCCTGTTTGAGATGCGCAAGGCCGCTGCGGATTCCAATCGAGTAGACCGGATCCCTCCGGATGGCTTCCCACCTGTCAGCGACCTGGTCAAACAGCTTCTGCATGATCAAAGTACTTGTTCGTTCCGCTCCTGGGATTCCGCTGTGAGCAAACCTGGTCAAAAGCCTGATGCTGATTCGCCGTGACGCAGCGGTGCAGATCAGCTTCATTCTGGCCAGTGTCTCAGGCGTGCTACGTGTTTCTTCAGCCAAGATGTTCTTTCAGCCAATCTGTGTGTTCGTCTGGGTTTACCCTTCGCTTCACATGAGTGACTACACCGTCTTCATCGATGATTACCGTTGATCGCTCAATGCCCCACGATTTTTTTCCGTACAAATTCTTTTCCTTCCAGATTCCCCAGTGTTCGGCGAGTACATGCTCTGCGTCCACGAGAAGTGGAAAGGGTAGTTCATACTTCTCAATAAACTTCTGGTGCGAAGCTGCGTCGTTGGGGCTCACTCCGTAGACGGCCACGTCGCTGCGTTCGCTGAAAAAACTCCAATTATCTCTTAGTGAACACGCCTGCCTGGTGCACCCGGGAGTGTCATCCTTCGGGTAGAAGTAGAAAGCAACTCTTTTGCCCTTCAGGTCTTGAAGCCTTACGTCGTTGCCATCTTGATCGCTAAGTGTCAGGTCAGGCACCTGCGTGCCCGTAATATCCTTGGCTACTGTCTTTGCCATGATTCAGGTCCCTTTCTGTAATTCCGGCTCATTGATCTCCTGTGCTGCATGATAGTTGTCTCTGCCCATAGCTTGCAGCTGAAATGTTAGGAAAGATGCACAGCACCATATGAGCGCAGCGTTAGCAACATGAGCAAGAACGAGCCCACGAGGTAGTCCCGCTCGGTACTGGATCTCGCCGATTGCCACCTGCAGCAACACCAAGACCGTCAGGAGCAGCGGTGCCTTTGTGCCCCTCACCTTGATTACCAGAAAGATCAATAGCCCCAGAAGCAGAAATCCCGCACGCGCGTGAAGCATTACATAAAGGTCAGCCATGTTGATCCTCTCTATGACCTGTTGATCAGAGCCTCCAGAGTGTGGCCCTGAAGCTGTTGTCAAAACTCCAGGCACAATTACAGATACAGTCAGGAGTGGCAATATGATCGACATCGCCTTAACGAGCTGGTTGGAGTTTTTTGAAGCGTTATGGCCATCGGTTTCTGGCAGCTTCTTGCTCGACGCGTCGCACCACTGCCAGACCCAAACAGCGCTGGCGAGAGTTGCCATGCTGATGAAGAAGTGCGCCGCCACTACTTGAGGATTCAGCTCTGAAAATATTGTTACCGCGCCTACCGCGACGTTTGCGAATACACCTGCGACCGTCAATGTGGCGCCTACCGCAATGCCACGGTGCAGGCTGCCTGCCCTAACTTGCCTCCATGCAATTACCAGAGTTCCAAGCGTAAAAACCAGCACGGGAAAGCTAACCATGCGATTTGCGAATTCGATTATTGGGTGAAATGACAGCTCGGGCACAGGTTTGACACCTGTGCAGGTCGGCCAGTTCGGGCAGCCTAATCCGGATCCGGTCAGTCGAACCGTGGCGCCCGTAATCACGATGGCATAGAGCGATAACAAAGCCAGAAAGGCTATCTTTTTCAGGCGGCTAGACTTGTGGGCTTTGGTTTCTGTTTCAGGCATTGGCCTATCGTACATCGGGCAATTTGGCTTGCCAATGCGGGTAGGCCACATTAAAAAGGCCAGGAATGTTCCCCGTTAGGGCCAAACAGGGTGCATTTCTGATAACCAATCTCCGCCTCAATGCGAAGTATCGGATGTCTTACCAAGAAGTCTGGTAGCGGTTTGTAGGTCATTCCGCAACGCCGGCTTCCTGAGGCCCAAGAAGGAAGGATCGACGTGAACTCGCCGTATACCAAGCACCTCGACGCATCATTCGACGCACCAAGCATGCCAATGCCAACCTACGCGCCAGCACCGGCTCCGATGGTTGTCCATGCTCCGGCCGCAGCAAGTGATGGCGGCGGGAAGGCAATGATAGGAATTATCGCCATCATCCTCGCCATTGTAGGCGCGGCAGGTGGATACATGATCGGAGTCGGAGCCGGCCCAAGCTGGAACGAGCTACGCCGGTACGAAGCCCTCGCCGGGCGCGATGGTGAGATTCGCGGCCGCGACAACGGCTGGTCGGTCGGTCGCAAGCAGGGCCGTACCGAGATGCAGTATCTGGCCAAGTATGAGCGATTGCGCACTCAGGCAACGTCGTTCAACCAGGGATGGCGCCAGGGTCTAAACACCGGCAGGCAGATGGGTGTAGCCCAGTCACGCTATCGCTGGGGCGGCCGCTACTGGGGTCCTTCATACGGCGGATATGGATATAACCGCTACGGTCGAGGCTACCGAGGCTATGGCTACGGCTCATACTACGGCCGAGGTCGAGTAGGCAATGCGGTTGCGAATGCCCAGTCTCTGGCCAACGCAACGGGCCGCCCAGTAGACGTGATAGTCGACTAGCGAAGGATAAGAGAAGCGTAAATGTTTGGGGCTCCCGCAGCTATACGCCGCGGGAGCCCCAAACTAATTCAGTTTTTGTTTTTCGCTGGGATTATCAGCCAACCCAGACTGGTCCCGGGCTCCACGTCCAGTATTGCCATTGGTTGTTCACGTACCATGCGGAGAGAACCCTGTACATACCGGGCGCGACTGTTGCATCAAACGAGCAGCCTGTACCACCGCAGAACTTAGGCGGGGTTATGGCGGCAACACTTGGTCCATTGAACCTTGCAAGAAAGATCGCTGAGTAGTTTGACGGAAACCATCCACCACCATATACGTGAACAGCTTTATGGTACCCGCCAATCGCGCCTCTGCCCCTCAGCCCTGAATTGGTGCCCTTGATGCAGGTAGACAGCTGAATGGTTGCCCGGTTTATGTTGATCCTCGGCCCTGTGCAGTAGTCGTTCGGGAATCCAACGCCGCGATTCTGGTGCTGCGCAGAGTGCTTCTTATCTACCTGATCTGCGACGGCTTCAGCCTTCTTCATGGCTATCGGAGCCAGTTTCTTCGACGTAGCTTTCTCGTCAAAATCGAGATCGTCG
>CAYTTD010000206.1:0-4409 GCA_964440595.1 uncultured Gaiellales bacterium | reverse complement strand
AAAAGATTGAGCAGATGGCGCTGAACCATGGCGCCCTCAACGGCACCAACGGCGCGCAGGTGAAAGCAGCGGGAAGCAACCTCTGGACGGGTGACACGTTTGCTGAATTTGTCGACGATACCGGCACGAGCGAGATGCGAGCCAAGTATGGAGAGATCGATCGTGACAGCGTTTACGCGACTGTGGATGAAGCGCTTGCAGCAGCGCGCGCCGAGGGCGGTAACCACGTAGTGATGCGTGCTGACAAGGCACTGACCCACGACGGTGGCGACGCGGGCGCGGGAGAGCCTTCAACTCCTCCTACTTCGGGCTACTACGTCTACGACGTTGCCGGAAATCTGAACGCACTGCTGGATCCAGATACCGGACAAAAGACTGAGATCACCCTGCCCGAGAACCTGACCTGGCTGCAGCACGGCGACAAGGTTTTGATTCAACGCGATGGAAAGCTCCTGACGGTGCAGGAGCCGATCGAGGGCTAGCTGCGCGCAGACGAGCAACAGGGCAGCGCACGACAAAGACCGCCGGCCGCAAGCAATGCCATGGCACCCCCGGTCAGCGCAGGTTGCGACAGTTCTCTGCAAGCACAACAGGGGAAATTCGCAGGCCATCAACATGCATTGCGCCATCGTCCCGGCCTCGCATAGCCCGTGTTTGCCACTCCCATGAGCGATCTCTTTCGCCTTCGATATTGAACCAGTCCTGCGAAAAGATTCCGATGGTGCCGGCGGCGGGATTCACCTCAAAGATGGTGTGATGCGATTCTGCTTCAGGCGGATAGGAGTTACCAGCGCGCTCGCACTCAAGCAGAAACGCGACTGGATCCAGGTCGCCCATGTGTGATGGCAATGCCGCCGAGTGAATGCCGGGAGGCAACAACGGATTGATGAGAACGTCTGGCGATCGCGGCAATCCAACCACCCCTCCGTTATCCGGCTGCGCAGATCGGATCAACTGCTCCACTGCTCCGAGCGGGGTCAGGCTTTCGGGGCGCACACACCAGATGCCTACCGCGCCTCTTGGCAACGCCCGTGCCGCCAGCAGATCACCGCGAGTGGTAATCAGCAGGGACGTGTAGGTTGGCAGCGCAAGTATGGGCACGCCATCGCGCTGTAACACGAAGGTTGAGTAGAAGTAGTCCTCGGGGGCGTGCGGCCAAACCTCGCTCGCCCGCGACCAGACGTATTGCTCGCCGAGGTCAGCGGGCGGATACCAGGGAATGGGTGCAGGAGCGCCGAAAAAATCATCGGCTACGAGCGTTGAATCAGGTGCCGTCGCATGGTGATAATCGCTTTCGCCTGAACCGTTTGCTGGCGGCACTCCGCTCGCTGATGGCGCCCGGCTCGCTGAACGCAACCCCTCCCTCGCTGATGGCGCCCCGCTCGCCTGACAAATCGTGTGCAGCTGCTCGATGCTCGTGGGGTCGAAAACAAATGCGTGAGGGGTAGCGTTATCAATGATGAGCCCTATCGGCTCTTCTCCGTTTTGCAGCTCATAAAAAAGCTGGTTGGCAAGATCAACACCATGCATGATTACGTAGCGACAACCCTTCGGCACCCATGCTGCCATCGCAGTGAGGGAGGTCCATGCGGTCACATAGGGGAAGCCATGGTCAGAGCCACTTAGCGTTACGTAGTGATAGGTATCACGCGGGTCATCTACGAGGTCGGCGCGGTCGCCCGGCTCTTCCTCATCACTGACTCCAGACAAAACAAAGACCATCGAGTGAGCGAACCGCTCGGCGATTCTGTCAATTGCCGTGTAGAGTTCATGCTCCGATGCATTTCCGCGCTCATACGCCTCGCCAAGCTGCACAAACTGTTGGCAGGATCCAAGCAGCGGCTCGTTTGTTCCCTCAGCGAGATTCACGTCGATAGCTCCCATGCTCAGGCTGGTGCCCCGTACACGGTGTTTCGACACTCGAATTGAAATTCGCCTTACTGCATTGGCGCGGAACGGTGTTTGCCTTGGTGCAGAACGGCAATTTTGTGGCGAATTCGGTTGGCGCGCGCTGCGTGGGCGACGGAATTCGGCTAGCATGCCCTAAAACGGGAGGGGAGTATCCCCCTAACGCGTGGTCGTCAATACGTCTTTGGCAGTGTCAGGGTCCGGCCACGCACCGCTCGCCTGAAATTGGCGTGCGGCGGGAGAGACCTCCGGATAATGGAGGAACAATGGAACCCCTACCCGTATACGCATGGCTGCTGCTCGCTGGATTCGCGATTGGAATGGTCGTGCTCGACCTGCTGATTGCGGGTGAACCCGGCAAGCAGATGACCTTCCGCAACTCGCTCGCCTGGAGCACAGTATGGTTTTTTGCCGGCATTGCTTTTACGTTACCTGTATGGCTTTGGCTTGGGCATCACCGTGCGGGGGAGTACGTTACCGGCTACCTGATCGAACGGAGCCTTTCGCTGGATAATGTGTTCGTCTTCGCGCTCATCTTTGCTGCATTCTCGGTGCCACCAAAGGTGCGTCAGGCGGCACTTATGTGGGGCATTGTTGGCGCGTTGATCCTCAGGGTAATAATGATCATCCTTGGCGTCGAGCTGATTGAACGGTTCGATTGGATGCTAATAGTGTTTGGCGTCTTCCTCCTGTTCACCGGCGTGAAGATGGCAACCGCGAGCCACGATGAGGTTGATCTCGATAAGAATCGCACTCTGAAGGTGCTCAGAAAATTTCTGCCGATCGCAGATGACTACGAGGGCACCAAGCTAACGCTGAAGCAGGCCGGAAAGCGCATGGCCAGCCCCCTCGTTGCTGTTCTTGCCGTTATTGCGACCACTGATCTCGTGTTTGCGGTCGATTCAATCCCTGCAATTTTTGCGATTACCATTGACCCTTACGTGGTGATCGCCGCCAACGTGCTGGCACTGGCAGGCATGCGCTCTCTCTACTTTCTCCTTGAGGGCATGCTCGGTGAGTTCCACTATCTGCAGCCGGCACTTGCACTGCTGCTATCGATTATCGGCCTCAAGCTGATTGCTGCAGACTGGGTACACCTACCGACGTGGGCGTCTCTAGCGCTGGTTGTAGGAATTGTCGGTGGCGGAATCGTGCTCAGCATCCTCTTCAAACCTTCTGAGCCGCTTGGCCGCGAGGAGCTTGAGGAGGATCACGAGAAGTTCCCAGAGCTTCACGAGACCGAGCCAGAGTTCATTCACGAGCGCACTGATCACCCGCACTGATCACCCCGCACTGGGCATCATTCCCGAGCGCGCTGGCTCATAGCCACATCCCCCTTGTCGACGTTGGCGCGATGACTTACCTTTGAGTGAATAGCGGGTTGGAGCTGCTTATTTTCTCGCCGATTTTTTTGCGCGCCAACATCCGCTGCTGCCAATATGTTTGATGAATCATGTGAGGGGTCTCATGACGATTACGCCGGAATGGGGTGCGCGCCCGCGCACGCCATATGCGCCCAGTGGTGCAATATTGCGCCAGATCGCCCAGCTGCCTGATGGCACCGAGAGACTTAACAGTGCTGAGCGATTCGACAACGCCGAGCGCCCCGACTCCGCAGAGAGCCACGAAGAAGGGGGAGCTCTGCGAGAGCGCGGCCAGGCTGGCGCGGTGGGCCCACTGCCACCGCCACCAGTCAGAGAAATGGTTTCGCCCGAGCTGATCCAACGGATTCTGGATGCGTTCAACAAGTCTGTCAGCCCCGGCACGACGCCAGACATGCGCGCTGAATTCGAGCGACAGATACGTGAATCTTTGTCGAGTCACTCGACGAATGAAGAGGCGACTGTTTTGGCAGAGTCAATGGAAAAGCTGGCAACCTCCGGCATCCAGATCGATGTCGTGCCGACGGCTGACTTCAATCGACTGATTCCCGATTGGTGGGGAGCCGCCGGCGAGCACTACATGCCTTTTGTATTTGACAGCAGATCAAACCGCATAACGCTAAACGTGACGCAGAATTCCTCCTCTCAACCAACCAATTCATTTGCCGACATTTCACCGGCTGTTCAGTTTGCCGCCTCTGTGCATACATGGGCGTCAGCTGGGTCGCAGCGAAGCGAAGATGCAAATAACTTCAACTCATCATTCACCAACTTTGATGTTGGCAAGTCGATCAACGATGTCAAAGCCGAGGCACTTGGGCTCATCAGCCAGCACCCGCTTGGGGAACGTTTGATTGATCATCTTCCCGGCGGATCAGGCGTAAAGGTTCGCGTTGAGACGATGGAGGAATTTAACGGGCGGGAGGAGCAGATGGGAAGGCGTCTGGAATCGATGACCGAGGAGGAGCTTGTTGAGCTCCAGACCAACCCCGATGCCGTGGAAGAATTCCTGAATATGGGAGGCGCTCGCATTGAGGATGATGTTGTGGTGCTACCTGCACGCAATCGCACTGCAAAGCAATTCGCCGACGCGCTTGCAGGCATTGGCGCCGATGAGCT
>CAYTTD010000205.1:0-4411 GCA_964440595.1 uncultured Gaiellales bacterium | reverse complement strand
AAGCGCGGTTCGGTCAATCTCTCCATAGAGCCTCAGTCGAGCTACGCCACCGTCAGGGAAGATATTCAACCTCACGTGTGTTGCGAATGACTGCCCTTTACCATCATCCACATCAAATGTGGCAATGTCGTCTGCCTGAAGCTTTGTTTGGTCAAGGATCAAATGCCACTGAACCCCCTCAAGCGACTGGTCGTTATCGTCAGTGAACCTGGCGCCTTCCAAAGAGAACGAGTCAGGATAATTTCCCTTGAAGAATGACGTGTCGACGACAACTCTCTGCACCTTGGCGGGCGCCGCAAGACGAATTACTATCCAGTCGTTACCCGGCCCTCGGCGCCTCTTTGTCTCCCAACCGTCACCCATGTTCACCGGCGAGTCTGGCAACAGGAGGTTGCGCCCTTCAGAGAAGAACATGTCGCTAGCATCGACTACTCGCGCACCAAGTTCGATCGCTGCAACGTTCCTGCCCCCGGGCACCGACTGCCAATCAGGCGCGGGCTCGCCATAAACCATGAGGCGAGCAACACCGCCGTCTGGATGTATGTTGAGCCTGACGTGTGTTACGCGACCGGCACCCATTGGATCGCTAGCGCTGATGAAATTCTGTGATCCTGGAAGGAGAGGTGACTGCGGCGCAGCTAGCTGCCATGAGGCATCAGGTGATGTCAGCCAATTCACGTCGGCGTCATCGCTGAAGCATCCAACTTCAATGGTGCAGCTTTCGGGGTTGTTGCCGAGGAAGTGGTTTGTGTCAACATCGAAGCCGTGAACGAAGCCTGGTGCGCCAAGCTTGATGATGCACCAGTCGTGCCCTGGTGTGCGCCTGCGGCGCGTCTCCCATCCGTCCATCCACTTGCCGCGGTCGGTGTACTTGTCTTCGATGAAAACGCCGCGCCCGCTTTTCAGCAGATTCTCTTTCTCGGCAAAGAACTCGTCATTTGCCGCAAGCGCAACCCCGCCAAGTCGCTCGTATGCCAGGTCAGTGAGGCGGGTAAATGCAGGTGCGTCAACAGATTGAGCTTCGACCGTTCGACTCATATGAACCACCACACTTAGATTATCCTCCCCAAAAAATTGCTATGCGTGATCACGCCACTCTGGTAGATGCATTGCCCGCGTAACCATGTCTGGGATACCGTATGGGCGAGATGCCTGCCGTGCCAAGGCGTGATCTTGTTCTTGTGGTGAAGCATAGCCGAATCAACCACAAAACCAGCCTTGTCGTCTACCACCGTGAAGTTGGCATAGTGACCGGGCGAGATCGAGCCGACCAGATCGTGGATGCCAGCGAGCCTGGCCGGGCTGGCTGACATTGTTCGTGCCACAATACTGGCGGCTGCCTCAGGCTCAAGGCCGCAGGCTGCAGTGAGGGTACTCATCACCGCTGGCAGGCTGACTTGCAGAGACGAGATACCGCCCCACGCGACACCAAAGTCGCCACTCTCAAATGCCTTCATCGATGCGGGTGCGGGAGAGTGATCGCTGACGACCATGTCAATGTCGCCTCCCACGAGCGCCCGCCGCAGGCCTGATCTGTCAGACGATGTACCAATTGCTGGCGCACACTTGTATTCGGTTGCGCCGTCAGGAACTTCACCTGTGGAAAAGGCAAGGTAGTGCGGGCACGTCTCCCACGAAATGCTGGATACTCCCTCCGCGCGAGCCTTGACCAGCATCTCGATGGAACCTGGGGATGAAACGTGAACAACGTGAATCCTGCCATTGGTTTCACGCGCTATTTCTATGACCGCTGCCACAGCCGAGTGTTCAAGATCGTGTGGGCGTGATGCGAGCCACGAATCGTGGGAAGTTATTGGTGTCTGGCCAGCTTCGGCGGCGGCCTCTGGCACGAGCTCTGCATGCACCAGAACCGGCGCGCCCAGGTTACCCGTTTTTTCTACAAGGGTTTTAAGAGATGCAAGGTCGACAGACTCAAAGCCGCCGAGCCCCGAGTCGCAGAGAAACACTTTGAAGCCTCGAACTCCAGCGCGATACAGCGCTTCCACGCTCGACGTATCGTTGCCGCAGACTCCACCCCAGAATGCGACATCAACCAGCAGATTTGCGCTCTTCGCTGCAGCCAACTTTTCCTCAAACGCTGCTGGAGTCGTAGTAACAGGCAACGAGTTCAATGGCATGTCAACAAGTGTTGTTATGCCTCCTGCTGCCGCAGCAGCGGTTGCAGTGTCAAACCCCTCCCAGTCGGTATTGCCGGGTTCGTTGATATGAACATGACTGTCAACACCCCCGGGAAGAAGCAGAAGATCACCGAAATCAACCACCTCAGCAGGATCATCACCAGGAGAGATGTCAATTGAATGTTCGACGCGCTGAATTACTCCCAAATCGTCCACCAGTACAGACGCTTCGCGCACACCTTCCGGCGTTACAACGCGCTCTGATCTGAAAATTCGTGGCCAATTAGACATGAGCTACCCCCCGCATAACACCAGACATCACTGCACAGTGCAAGAATAGGCTTCATGACTCCACTCGTTGCGTTCTCATTGGACCCGTACATTCGTGACTGGCTCGACCTGGCTCTGCGCATGCTGCATGTGATAGCCGCCATTGGATGGATTGGATCATCTTTCTACTTCATGCTTCTCGACCAGTCGCTTCGCCCGGCGAAAGATCAAGCCGATACGGCCGCCGGCGTAAAGGGAGAGGCCTGGGAGGTGCACGGCGGAGGCTTCTACCACGTGCAGAAGTATCAGGTAACACCCAAGGAACTACCTGAGCATCTGACGTGGTTCAAGTGGGAGGCCTACTCAACCTGGCTTACAGGCTTTGCACTGATCGTCGTTCTATTCTGGTTTGACGCCGGCGCTCGCATGATTGATCCAAACATTGCTGATCTGACCAGCGCACAGGCCGTTGGCATAAGCGCGGCAATGCTTGCTGGTGCGTGGGTGCTTTACGATGTCTTTTGCCGTGTCCTTTGGAACAAAAACACGTTACTGCTTGGGGTGCTTGTTGGAGTACTGGCACTTGCCGCAGCGTGGGGTAGCGGCGAGCTGTTCAGCGCCCGAACTGCATGGCTTCAAACCGGCGCAATGCTCGGTACCATCATGGCGGGCAACGTTTTCTTCAACATCATTCCTGCGCACTGGGAACTGATCAGGGCAAAGGAGCAGGGAAGGGATCCCGACCCAACGCCCGGCCTGAAGGCAAAGGCCAGATCTGTTCACAATAACTACCTCACTCTCCCCGTGCTGCTAACCATGCTTGCAGGGCACTTCCCGTTTTTGACGGCGCACGAGTACTCGTGGGTGATTCTGGGAATGCTCATGTTCCTGGGCGCATTCATCAGGCACTATTACAACCTTCGCCACTCGGGTAAGAATGTCACTGCCATACCTGCAATCTGCGCGGTGTTGCTCATATCGATGGTTGTGCTTCTCTGGCCTGGCGACAAAGGAACAGACAAAGCCGATGCTCCGTCAGGCAAAGGGAGCAAGACTACAAGCGGCCCGACCAACGGCAACGCTCCGGCAGGTGAAGCCGGAAAGGATCTCTTCTCATCATCGGGCTGCGGTGGTTGCCATACTCTCTCTGCTGGGGGCGGTACAGGCACAGCGGGCCCCAACCTCGACACGCTTCAACCTGAAGCCGCGACGGTGGTTGCAGCAGTCACGAACGGCAAGGGCAGCATGCCGGCGTTCGGATCCAAATTGAGCGATGATGAGATCGAGACGCTGGCTGGGTTCGTGGCCGAAAACGCCGGTGAATAGGAGCCGACCGCGGGAACAGGAGCCGACCGGGGGAATAGGAGCCGACCGCGGGAACAGGGGCCGACCGGGGGAATAGGAGCCGACCGCGGGAACAGGAGCTGACCGCAGCATTGGGCCGAGAATGACACGTTCCGCGTTAACTATGTGTCGGCGGTTTCAATCGGTGGTTGCAACATGTACCTGGTTTTAGGTCGCTTGCTAATCGATCCTGTGCCTTGTCGCGGAACCTTGTCATTGAACCGAATTGGCAATTATCCTCGTCCCAGGTCGAGTTTTATCTCGTATTTGATCAAAAGTCGCCTTGGGAGCAATTAATTTGCACCCAAAACACACAAGATTAGCGTATCTGAAACCGCACTCCCTCCACTTTTCGAAAAACAGACAGGAGATAGCCGTGCGGGCCACACCTACCGTTTTTGGCTCGACAATCAGGCAAATCTGATCATGCGAAGGTAGCAGCAGATAGGTAGCAGAAGTTATCTACTCGGGGTTGAAGAAAAAGAGGGGAAACACAAAAACGTGGCGCCTGGATTGACAGGATTTTCGTCTATTGGGAGATGTATCGGCAACGCTGCCAATGCTCTAACAACGCGGGTTGGAGCAAGCGCCACACACCTGATTACCGAACAACCACGGGTTGGAGCAAGCGCCACACACCTGATTGCCGAACAACCACG
>CAYTTD010000204.1:0-4415 GCA_964440595.1 uncultured Gaiellales bacterium | reverse complement strand
CAAGGTACGGCGATCACGGAGCTCGCGAGCGTAATTGCCTGGCGAACTGATGCGCCGAGCGACGATGCAATTTTTGAAGCGATGCACTCACGCCATCGGCGCGTAGTGCGCAAGTCGCGCAAGCTTGGCACCGTTGTAAGAGCTACAAGAGGCGCCGAACCGCTTGAAAGATTCACCACGATGTACGACGAAACAATGCGGCGACAGAACGCCGATAGCTTCTACTTTTTTCCGGAGGAATACTGGCGGGCACTAGCAGACGGCTTTGGTGAGCAGCTGATCTTTTTCGAGGGTGAAATTAAAGGTGATGCCGCAGCATCTCTTCTGTGCATCGAAGGTGACGGTTGGCTCAACTACCACCTTGGCGCAAGCACCGATCCTGGCCGCGCGGCCGGCGCTTCAAACCACTGCTTTTTCGAGGCGGCGTGCTGGGCGCGCCAGAATGGCTGCGACCGCCTCCTGCTGGGGGGAGGAGTTGGAGGTGGTGAGGATTCGCTACACGACTTCAAGCGCCGCTTCGATGAGCAGGGCCTATTGCCAATGCTGATTGGCAAGACGGTGTTTGATCGCGATACTTTCGCTGCGCTTGGCGGCAACCCCGATGACCTCACCGGGTTCTTTCCACCGTGGCGCAGCCGCGGGTGACTCGTTGCCGCCGGTGACTGATCCGTGGCCGCTTTTGATGCTTTTTCGAGCAAATCAGGCCTTTTGCTGTGAAACAGCGAAACATGGATCCGCCGATGAACTGGGTGGAAGGAGCTGATGAATTTGGCAGATGCAACTACAGGAACCGGGCGGGTGACCGCTGCGCAATTGCTCAACTACGGCGCGGCTCCTTCACAACAGGCTTTCAACTCGTTCGGCAGCCAGCAATCTGGAACGGCGCAATCTGGGCAAGCGCAAGGCGCTCAGCCGAGCAACGGCGTTCCAGCCGGTCAGGCCGGCAGCGCGCCCGCGGGTACGCCAACAGGTCAGGCTGGCACCACACCCACCGGAGCGCAGCCAGGAGCAGCGCAGCCGGCACAAACCCAGAACGGCGCAAATCCACAGCAACCCGCTGCTGAGAAGCCTGTGTTGATGCCGCACGTCAAGGTAAGGCCAGGTGCGTCAACCAGCGAGGTGCTCAAGGCAATGCGCACTGCAATGAAGCAGCCCGGCACCAGCAAGGAAGCAGCTCAGCGGCTGTATGAAATTCACGAGCGGATTCTTGAAGCGCAGAAGTCAATGATTCAGACGATTACGTCACTGCAGTAATCAAAGCGCCGCGCGCAGCTCCGCAAGATCAACCTTGGCAGCATGCCTCTTATCCATCGGGATTGTTGGCATTCCCACTACCCGGATCGAGTCTTCGTAGCCACGCTCTGACAACCACTTCGCGGCGATCTGCTTTGCCTTTGGAGAATTCCTCTCGGCTACCACGAGCACCACTTCGCCCTGGTGTTCGATCAGCGCAACCCGATCAACACCATCGAGCCCCTCAAGAGGAACCTGTATCTGCAGCGGCCATATGCGTTTTCCGCCGGCCGCAACCACATCGCTTCCCACCCTCCCCAAAAGCCACAGCACGCCGTCAGCATCTGCCAGCACGACGTCACCCGTGCGATGCCAGAGCACCCCGTTCGGATCAACCACCTTGTTCTCTTTGACCGCCGCTTCGTTGCGATAGTAGCTGCGGTTTACGTGGTCGCCGGCGACGAGAACCTCTCCGGGTTCTTGCAACGCCGTCGCTGCGCCATGACCGATATCAAGAGCTTCGAGCTGGTCTCCATCTATAGCGCCGTCGACCGGCCTGATCAGCTTAACCCGCGTCTCATCCACGGGGATGCCCAGTGGAATTCCCCCGTCACGATCAATGCGCTCGCGAAGCTCGAGCACCTTTGCTCCATCGAGGTGCCCAATCGGCTCGCACTCTGTTGACCCGTAAAGAACTGTAACTCGAGCGTTCGGCAAAACCTTTTCAAGCCCGTCAATCAGATCGGGAAGCACGGGCCCGCCTCCCGTATAAAGCTCGCGCACACGGTCTAGCACTACACCGTGGTGAAATGCGGCTTTCTTCATCTCGGCGAGCGGCCCGGGCGACAGTGTCAAAACTGTGGCGCGGGAGTTGTCGACACACGCGAGAAGCTTGACGCCATCCGGAGTTGCGTCTTGTGACATCGCCGCGGGGGCCATTGCGGTTGTAACACCGCGTACGATGTTGTGCAGAGAAAAGATCGGGAGGTTGGTGAAGTGAACGTCGCCAGGCTTCTGGCTCATGTGCATTCCCAGCACTTGATCCTGTGCCGCAAGGAAGCCATGGGTGCGATCGGCGCCCTTGGGAACTCCAGTTGATCCGGATGTAAACGTAATCAACGCGTGGTCTTCCGCATCCACGGCTACCGGCTCACGCTTCGCAGAGCCGATGTCGCCAGTCTTGCCAAAGAATGAACGCGAATGAACAGAGCGGGGCAGCGCCGCGGCAATTGCACGTACTGCGGCAGATTCGCGGTAACCATCCGGCAACACTCGCACAGCTATGCTGATATCCCGAAGCTCTCGGGACTTAAGCCGCAACAGGTGCGCCTTCGGCACACCAAAAAAAATCTTTGGCCTGGTCATCTGCACGGCGCGCGAAATTCCTTCCGTTCCTATCCACGGATCTATGAACACGACCACTGCGCCAACGTGTAACAGCGCACCGATCAAAACGTAAAGCTCTATCGACATTGGCACGAAAACAACGGCTCGATCGCCAGCGCCAACTCCCCGAGCAGCAAGCTCACACGCTACCCCTTCAACCAGCCCGTTGAATGCACCAAATGTCATGGTTGTATTACTGGCATCGCCAAGCTCGGGTGATGCGACGGTGAACACCACATCGTCAGGATGCCTGGAGGCGATCTGGCTGATGAGCGTGGCGACGTTTACGCTCAAAATCAGCCTCCGAGGCCCGCCAACACGACTACCGCAATGCCAGCTGCCGCGCCATTCGAAAGCGCTAGAGTACGATGAAAGTTGAGTGAGCGCGAGCCAACCTCATACACCGGTGCATCCCCCTCACAGCATCCGAGACCAAGCAGCACGCGACCACCACACTTCGGGCAACGACAACATGCCGACACACGTGTCGCAAACGCCACGTAGACGAGAACTCCAGAGAGCGCGGCAACCGTTCCAGCAACAACTCCAGCGAGTGAATCACCAGGCGTCTCGCCGAATCCGCCTGAGGCCGCAGAAACAATCAGGAGACACGCAAGCAGCGAGTAAACCACAGCCTGGGGAGTCAAGCTGTATCGATCTCCGGCAACCGTGTGCTCCTCCTCCCGCCCTAGTGGAAAGCTCTGAAGGTTTGGCATCGTGAGCCACATGATGCCTGCGGTACAACCCAGCGTGGCAACGTAGGTGAGAAACAGAACATCTCTGATGACTGGATCACCAACAAGGCTCCATCCCGCAAGGATGATGGTGGGCCCCCCGAGTGCGATGGATACGGTGGCGAGAGAACCACGCGCGCGGCGTTGCCTGCGACTCTCAGGTGCAAGTCGGTCGTAGACCATGTAGACAAAGATGAAGGCGAAGAACGGCAGAACCCACTGCAATCCTCCGGCGGTGAGCACGACGAACAACATGATTGCGGCAACGGTGGGTCCGCCAGCATTGCCAGCTCGCCTGCCGATCGCGAGGGTTGCCATGCCAGCGGCGAACACCATTCCGGCAAGCTGCAGGAGGAGCGACTCAACCGAGTCGGAGCGAACAGCGTTGAACACGACCATCACGCCTAGTGGCACGAGAACGTTGTCGAGCCCATTGGTTGAGATCGATTCGAGCGACGCTGCTGCAACCGCGAGGTAAACGGAGATCAACGCCGCGGCGGCTACAGAAAATCCGTTGCCTCCCAGCAACAAAATCGTCGGGAAGGAGCAGACAAACGAGACGATTGCCACGACCGCCGAACCTTCAACTGATCGAAACTGGCTTCCCGAAACCAGGTAACGTCGCTTGCCCCAACGCGTGCCAACGAGCGCACCCATTGCATCTGCTGTTGCAAGAACCAAAACGGGAATCACGTAGGCAAGCCAGTCGTTGTCCAGTTTCTCGAATGCGCCGTAGTAGAGCATCCAACCTGCTAACGGGTAAGTGACGACGCCGCCAACACCGCGCCCTACTCCATGCAACCCGCGAAACGATTCAAGCAGGGTGGTTGCCAACAGAACCATGACGAAGGCAATCGCAAGCATCAATACTGCCCAGTGGGACTCAAACAGAACAGGCACCATCAACAACGTGCCCGCGCCGCACACGTGTACGAACTTGCGGTTCACCTCGCGCGGCACTTTGCCAGTTCGCTCCATCATCACTGAGATGGCAAACACCACCGCTTGGGCAAGCGCGAGAACGCCGTACCCGGGCAAGGCGTCAAGAAGTATCTTCATCAT
>CAYTTD010000203.1:0-4417 GCA_964440595.1 uncultured Gaiellales bacterium | reverse complement strand
CCATGCGTCGCAACGACGGCAAAACAATTCAATTCGATGAGAACGCCTGCGGGATAATCGACAATCAGCGTAACCCTCGCGGTACCCGAATCTTTGGTCCGGTTGCTCGTGAGCTACGCGATCGTAACTTCATGAAGATTATCTCGCTGGCTCCGGAGGTTCTGTAACCATGGCGAGATCCGC
Source organism: uncultured Gaiellales bacterium (assembly GCA_964440595.1). Lineage (GTDB taxonomy): Bacteria > Actinomycetota > Thermoleophilia > Gaiellales > SKUG01 > CAYTTD01. The sequence goes on along the minus strand of CAYTTD010000203.1, from coordinate 4,234 downwards.
AAAAACATGCAAGATTCGCAAGGGTGATCTGGTTCAGGTCATCAGCGGTAAGGACAGAGGCAAACGCGGTGTAGTTGAACGCGTACTTCCGGCTGAACGACGTGTTGTTGTCGAAGGCGTCAACATCATAAAAAGGCACACCAAACCTCGTCCACCAGCTAATCCTCAGCAGGTTGCAAATGATCAGCAGCGTGGCGGCGTAATTGAGCGCCCCGCGCCGATTCACATCTCAAACGTTGCTGTTGTAAGCGGTGCTTCAGATAAGCCAACGCGAGTCGGGTATCGAACAGCAGAAGACGGTCGAAAACTACGGGTTGCAAAGCGCGACAACATCGACATTGATGAAACCAGAAAGGGTGCATGACAATGGCGCGCCTGAAAGACAGGTACTACAAAGAGATCAGGCCAGAGCTTCAGAAGGAGTTCGGGTTCAAGTCTGTAATGCAGGTTCCTCGTGTTGAGAAGGTAACACTTAACATGGGTGTCGGTGAAGCGAAGCAGAACAAGAGGCTGCTTGAAGCTGCACAAGAGCAGATGGCATTGATTGCCGGCCAGAGGCCTGTCAGCACGTTGGCTCGCAACTCGGTGGCTGGGTTCAAGATTCGCGACAACATGCCAATCGGCTGCAAGGTAACGCTTCGCGGCGATCGCATGTACGAGTTCATCGATCGCCTACTGTCGATTGCTCTTCCGCGAGTCCGAGACTTCCGCGGTGTTTCAGACAAGTCATTTGACAAGCAGGGCAACTACGCAATCGGCATTCGTGAGCAGATCATCTTTCCTGAGATTGACTACGACGAGATTGACGAAGTCAGAGGTCTTGACGTGGTGTTCACCATCAGCGGTGAAAACGTTGAATCAAAGAAGGCATTGCTTTTGAAGATGGGCATGCCAATGCGAAACCAGCAGAAGAATTAAGGGAAGAAGGTTAGTTAGATGGCAAAGACATCGTTGAAGGTAAAGGCAACCAAGCCTTCGAAATACCCGGTACGAAACTACACCAGGTGTCGTGTGTGTGGTCGTCCAAAGCCAGTGTTTCGAAAGTTCGGTTTGTGCCGCATCTGCCTGCGCGAGATGGCGCACAAGGGGCAGATTCCTGGCATGACGAAGGCGAGTTGGTGAAAAGATGAAGCAGACAATCGAAATCGATTCAATCAGGTATTCGGGGCAGGTTAGTGATCCTCTGGGTGACATGCTTGCGCGTATCCGAAATGGCTCAATTTCCCTCCATGATGAGGTTGCGATGCCAGCGTCAAAGCTCTTGACACAGGTTGCCAGGATCATGACTAGAGAAGGTTACCTTGATGGTTGGCGTGTCGAGGACGGACGCTATTGCAAGGTGCTGGTTGTGAAGCTCAAGTACACAAACGACAGGCGAGCGGCGATCAAGGGCATGAAGAGAGTTTCAAAACCTGGTCTGCGTCAATATGCGCCAACTTCAAGGTTGCCAAAGGTTATTGGTGGTCTTGGTGTTGCGATCATGACCACGTCAAAAGGTGTTATGACAAGTAAGGAAGCAGCCGGTCACAAGGTGGGCGGAGAGGTGCTTTGCCACATTTGGTAAGGCGTATGTAAGAGGTTGATTGAAGAATGTCACGTATTGGAAAAAAACCCATAGAAATCCCATCCGGCGTTGAAGTCACCGTTGGTAGTGGCGAGGTATCTGTCAAAGGGCCGAAAGGCACGCTGACAGAGCGCATTCATCGTGACATCACGGTAACGGTGAACGATGGTGTCGTAACCGTTGAGCGGCCTACAGATCGTCCGCCGCACCGAGCTCTTCATGGTCTCTCAAGGTCGTTGATTGCCAACATGATCGTTGGCGTGACTGAGGGGTATCAGAAGAATCTTGAGATCGTTGGTGTTGGTTACAGGTTTGTGCAGAAGGGTGCTGACGTCGATTTGTCTGCAGGCTTCTCGCACCCAACGTTGCTTTCTCCGCCGGATGGCATCGAATACAAGGTTACAACTCAGGACAAAATGTCAGTCATTGGCATCGACAAGCATCTTGTTGGTGAGATGGCTGCACGCATCAGACAGCTCCGCAAGCCCGAGCCATACAAGGGTAAAGGCATCAAGTACGAGGGCGAGCGCATTCGGCGCAAGCTTGGCAAGCGAGCTCAATAGTAAGGTAAAAGGCAAGGCAATGGCTCGAACATCACCAGAAAAACTAAGAAAAAGACGGCATCAGCGCATCAGAAACGTTATTGCTGGCACAGCCGACAAGCCGCGTTTGACGGTGCACAGGTCAAACAAGGGAGTTCACGCTCAGGTAATCGACGACCGTGCGGGCAAGACTCTTGCATCCGCATCATGGCTCGATGCTGAGATCAAAAGCCTTCCACGATCTGAGCGGTCAGCCAAGGTGGGGGCACTTGTTGCAAGTCGTGCGACCCAGGCTGGAGTAAAAAAGGTTGTATTCGATCGTGGTGGTTACCTCTATCACGGACGCGTAAAAGCTGTGGCTGAAGCCGCTCGTGAAGGTGGATTGGAGTTCTAGGAATGGCTGAAAGCAGAGCAGGTACATACAAGGGCAGAGAGCTTCAGGAGCGTGTTGTAGCGATCAACCGCGTCTCAAAAGTTGTAAAAGGTGGACGAAGGTTTTCATTTACTGCTCTTGTGGTCGTTGGCGACGAAGTCGAAAACGTTGGCGTTGGCTATGGCAAGGCTGGTGAGGTTCCCGTTGCAATCTCAAAGGCTATTGAAGAAGGTCGCAAGAACATGTTTCGTGTGCCTAAGGTAGGAAGCACAATTCCGCATGATGTAAATGGCCACTTCGGTGCCGGTCGTGTTTACCTGAAGCCAGCTGCAGAAGGTACCGGCGTTATCGCGGGTGCCGGAGTTCGCGCAGTTCTGGAGCTCGGTGGCGTGAAAGACATCTTGACCAAGTGCATTGGTACTCGCACCCCCATCAACCTGGTTTATGCGACCGTTGATGCACTCAAAGGTCTGCGAACTGCCGAAGAAGTCGCGGGTGTAAGAGGCAAAAGCGTTGAAGAAGTCCTTGGCAAGCGACTTGCATGGTCAGCGCGAACCGGCCATGTAGGTGTTACTGTTGACGAGTTTGCAAAGATGAATCAAGAGTCTGGTGACGGCGAAGATACCGAGGTTGAGGCTGAGGTTGTTGCTGTCGGTTCATCAGACGCTACAGAGACCAACGAGGCGTAATCGCAATGGCACAAGACGTAACAATTACTCAGGTTAAAAGCACAATTGGGCAATCTGCTCGGCATCGCGCTGCGCTACGCACCTTGGGTCTTGGTCGAATCGGCAAGACGGTCGTAAAGCCAAGCAGTGACTCGCTGAGTGGCCAGCTGCGGCTCGTTGCCCATCTTGTTCGCGTTGAATCCACAGATGGTAAGGAAGGCTGAAGATGAGTTCCGACAACAGCTACAAGGGGCTACATAATCTTTCGCCCGCAGAGGGCGCATCTCGCCCCAGAAAGCGCGTAGGCCGTGGGCCTGCAAGCGGCACAGGCAAGACTTCTGGGCGCGGAATCAAAGGGCAGAAGTCTCGCTCTGGTTCGCACAACGTGCGTTCAGGGTTTGAGGGTGGTCAGATGCCGCTCTACATGAGGCTGGGCAAAATGCGCGGTTCAACCCACAAAATGTCTATGCCAATTGGTCCGTTCAGAACACGAACCCAGCCGGTAAATCTATCTCAGTTGGCCTCATTTGAAGCCGGAGTAAAGATTACTCCTGAGCTATTGAAGCAGGCTGGCGTGGTCAAGCATCTTCGGTACCCGATAAAGGTGCTTGCCAAGGGCGAATTGACTGGCAAGGTAGACGTCAGCGTTCACGGAGTTTCAGAGTCGGCTAAAGCTAAAATTGAAGCTGCTGGTGGTTCTGTAGAACTGATTCCGTTCGTCAGAACTCGCAGATCAAAGGTCGCTCAGGTAGAGTCCTGACAAATCGGTGGCTTGCTGCCGGCATTGTTCACGCATGACACCATTTATGACTTGAGGGAGGGCTCTGCGTGGGAACCATCAGTTTTCAGGCGCTAGGCAACGTATTTCGAATACCTGATATCAGGCACAAGCTGCTATTTACATTAGCTATGTTGGCCATTTACAGGTTAGGTTCGTTCATTACGGTGCCTGGCATTCCTACCGACAAGATTCAGGGGGCGCTGGACAACAGTATCTTTGACTTCCTGAACCTGTGGACGGGCGGTGGGCTTTCCAACGCGGCCATCTTTGGTCTTGGCATCATGCCTTACATCACGGCATCCATCA
>CAYTTD010000202.1:0-4443 GCA_964440595.1 uncultured Gaiellales bacterium | reverse complement strand
CGCAACACCAAAACCACCCGCACCAACACCGACGCCAACACCAACACCGACGCCAACACCGCCGGCTGTGCCTGCTGAGGTATCCGCGCTCAATGGACAAACGGTTCTGCAAAACCTCGCCGAGGTACGGCATGAGAATGGCACCACGGAAGTGTTGCCGGTAGCAAGCTATTCGTGGATTGGCTCGACAGCAAGATCACTGGGAACCACAAGCCTGTGGGACGCCCATGCGGCGGCATACTCGTATGCAAGATCGCAACCTGAATACACAGTTGTTGGCACCACCCAGGCCGCCGATGGCGTGTACTGGATGGCCCATCTGAGCGGTCGGGAAGAATCCGACAACCTCGACCACACCGATACCTATCTTTCGCGGTGGTGGGCGCCAGCCTCAGACCGACTTACGTCGTTTGCCACCCAGGGGTACGCAGACGTATTCCCGCAGGATTAAGTTGAATCTGACACTAACCAGGCGGCCACGCACCGGTTATTCAGCACAAAATGCCAGCGCTAGTTCTTTCGGCGACCGTTGACGAACTCACAGTCTTTGGCGATTCGATCCTTCTTGTCTGAGTAGACCTTGTCTATGCCAGCGCCGCAGGAGATCTTGTCGCGGTATTTTGACTTCTTTGCACGTTGTCCGCCACCGAACTGCGCGTTGTTGCTTCCTTCTTTGGCATCGATCAGGTCGTCGCCCTCTCCGCCACTGAAGCTGTCGAAGCCGTCAGATCCCTTCAGATAGTCAATGCCGCCGCCCCCATCGAGGTTGTCGTTGCCAGCGCCACCGAACATGTAATCGTCGTCGTCACCCCCGTGCATGTTGTCTTTTCCGGCGGCTCCATACATACGGTCTTCACCTGGACCACCAACGATGAAGTCATTGGCCGAGCCACCAAACATGCGATCGTCACCATCTTCGCCAAAGAGGTTGTCATGACCGCGATATCCGGTCAGCTCGTCATCACCCGTTCCACCGTGAATCGTGTCGTTTCCTGACTCGCCATCGACCATGTCGTTGCCGCCTTCGGTGTAAATCAGGTCGGCACTTGCACCGCCCTTGACCAGGTCATCGCCATCAAAGGTCCAGATCTTGTTCGCATCATCGTCGCCGGTGATCGTGTCGGCATTTGCCGTGCCAAACCAGGCTGTGGTGAAGATCACACCGGATGTCCATTCTGAGGTGGGAGTATAGGTGTCACCTGATTTCGTAACGGAGCGAACCTTGATCCAGTACTTGACCTCGGGCTTGAGCTCTGGAGGAGTTGTTGATGTTACCTTTACTCCGACACCTGCCGAGTCGACGTATCCGCTTCGAACTGACGGTTCAGCCAGGAAACATGCTGGCGGCTTCTCATCGGGAAGCGTGCCGCGGCAGATAAACCATTCAATTGAGTGGCCAGAATCATTTGGAATGAATGACAACTCAGGGCTTTGATACCCCACATAATCAGTTGCGTTCGGTGACACAATCGTCGGGTAAGTCGGATCAGCCTGAGCCACCTGCGCACCAATCAACAAGGTAACCGTGGCAGCTACCAATCCAATAAAGCCAGAAATCCTTCGATTCATCGATCGCACTCCCTCTATTACCGCACCCACGTGTGCTTGCAACTTTCCAGAACCCCACTACCCAGACCTTTAGCATTGATAACACCGCGGGTACCTGAATCCTGCATTTTTGTGACCACAAAAAAGCGACCGATCACCTGAAAAGGTAACCGGCCGCATGATTCTTACTTGTTCTAACCTGATTTTATGACTGCTAGGAAGCTGCCTTGCTCGCCTGGCTGGCTGCTTCAATTGCGTCACCCAGCCTGGAAATTGCGTCTTCGCCCTGGCGGCCCGCCTTGGCAAGGTGTTCACTTGCCCTGGCTGCGTCACCAGTCACGGCGAAGCCAACACCCGTGAACGTGTTTCTGATGCCGAACTTTAGCTGGGTAACGGCGCGCTCAACCTGACCCGTGCCCTTCGCTGCGTCTACCGGAACTTTTACCTTGGTCTTGGCAGCGGACGCTGATCGCGCGACATCGTCTGCGATCTCCGATCCAGCGACCATTACCTGATTAACTCTGGCACTTACAACCATGCCGATTTTCCCGAACCCCATGCTTCTCTCCCTTATCCCTGTTGATTGACTGTTCGATAGTTAAATGCTTAGCCCCGAATTCCACCCTCAGGCGTCTCCCAGAACCCTCGCCTCTGGTCTTCGGGACACGAGACTCATGTCGTTTCAGTTTCTCCGAATTTTTTTTCAAGACACGTGTAAGGCAGCCGCCGACGCCCCGACACGGCGTTACATGGTGTGAACTGAATCCCGATTGTTTTTCGATATTTGGGTGACGGGAATCATTCGGAATCAAAGGGACGCAAAATGAAATTCACTCCGGCACACATAATTGGCGGATTCATTGGTGCAGCGGCGCTCACGGGCTCTGCTACGATCGCAGCTGGCCTAAGCGGAAAAAATGGTGACGTGAGCCCACTTATCTTCGTCCCGATGGCGGTCGGAATAACTGGTGTCACTGCTGGCATACATTTTGGAGCCAAAGTGGCCGCATACGATGCAATGAAGGGTGCCGCAATCTTTGCAACAGGGCTCGGGGCCGGCGTTGGAGCGCTATACACCCTGCCATTGGCGGTCGGAATGGCTAGCAATAAACAGGAAATTGCCTGAACAACGCTAAATATTTCACTGTTTTTTGCCGATAAACCCAGAAGTGAAGACTCAGCTGCCCACTGCTGCAATCAAACGCGCTTTCCTGCGCGCGGATTTGCGCGGAAAAAAACAGGGCGAAACAGGCTTTACGCTTATTGAACTTCTGGTTGTAATGATTATCATCGCCATTCTGATGGCCGTTGCCGTGCCGATATTTCTGAGCACCAAACAGAAGGCGACTGCGAGCAAGGCAAAGCAACAGGCAGTGAATGTAGAGAAGGCGATAAAGGCGTGCGCCGCGAGCAACCCAAATGGTCACTATTTTGACAACAGTAGCGGCGGGCACAACTGCTTTCAGGAGGCTTATTGGAATGACAATGACAAGGGCATGCTCAAGTTGCTTGACCCGAATTGTTACGCCCCGCAATCGCTGGCGATCCCCTCGCCAACTGCATGTATTGGCGGCCTCGCCAACGCGGCAGGTGAGGTGACAATGCCGGATTACATCCCGATGCCAGCGAGCTACGAAAAAACAAGCCAGATGTTTTTGTATTCGTTGTCTGACGCACCTGATGCGCCTGTCGCCTACATAACAAACTTCGATAACGGTGAACGGTGGTGCATTCGCCAGATTACGGGTGACGTGAACCACAAAAAAATGAAGCAGATGTGCCCAGTATGGCAGGGTGAACACCTTGCTGTCGGCAAGTGGTAGGTCGCAGCCTCGCGTAGTTGTTTCGCGGAACCGAATTGGCTTTTTTCGGCGCCCGAGGTGGAGTTTTATCTCGTATTCGATCAAAAGTCCCCCTGGGAGCCATTAAGAAGTCGACTTCGGCGTTGAAACGATTCTTCGAAAGCATCCGACATACAGTCGTTACGAATCGCGGGACGAGTAACAGGCGCATGCCTGAACAAATCGGAGGGACTCATGAATACTCGTACCGCAACGATGCTTGCCGTCGGCGCTTACTTCACTGCACTTGGCACTGGGATGGCCATCAACCACTTCTCGTCAGGCAACAAAAAGCTCGGGGATGCACCTGACCCAAAGCCCGGCGGCCCGTTCGGCGATGAGCCAACGACTCCAGATGCACCTGTTTCTCCCGGGGGGAGGCCACCTGCATATGCAATCCAAAAGCCAAAAGATCTCCTGGCACTCGACGGCGCTGAGGCGGCTATTTCGTTTTCTTCGGTTGTGCATACCGGTATTAATGAATGCAACGGAGGCATCGACCACTTCGTGTTCAATCCGTTCGATGCGAGACCTCTGAAGGCGACCAATGCCTTCGATGCACAGAAGGCGGCGGCAAAGATGTCGCATAATCTGCCGGAAGATGAACTCTTTGGCATCGTTCAAGCAAGCGACGGTTACTGGCTCGTCGACCTCGATAAAAAACATACGATGACCAAACCTCATGACCACGGTGACTTCGACACCAGGTCATGGGTACGCACGACCAAGCGACTCGTTGGCATAGCTTCAAACGACTTTGTTAGGCCATTTGAAGAAAAGTGAAACGAGAGTTGGCTGATGCCACGAATTAACTATGTGGGATAAACGTGAATCCTCGCTCGGGACGATTCAAAAGTTAAACAGAAAAACAACTGGATGGGACGCAAAATAATGGCTATACGTGACGCCTCTCAAAGCACTTCACAACCAATTATCACGGTTAATCAGTGGCTGGAAAATCAGAAGTCGATATACGATCAAAAGGCGGAAGACTCAGCTGGCGAGTGGCAGTTCTGGAAGAGTCTGGGAGCCGGCGTTGGGGCTGGCACAGCCC
>CAYTTD010000201.1:0-4444 GCA_964440595.1 uncultured Gaiellales bacterium | reverse complement strand
CTCTGCAACAAGGCGTGCCGCGATCGGCACAGGTGACAGATCTGAGAAGATCCGAACCTACAACTATCAGGAGAGCCGAGTTACCGATCACAGAATCAAGCTGACGTTACACAAGCTTGATCAGGTACTTGCTGGTGAGCTTGACGACTACATTGATGCGTTGCAGGCCGAGGAGAAGAAGCAGATGCTCGAGCAAGGCGTTATGACCGGTGGCCAAAGCGCTGTCAGGTGATCCATGGCATCTGATCAGATCCGCTGCCCGGCGTCTCAAAGATGTCAGTGATTCGTCGCTACTTGATGCTGAACTTCTACTTGGCCATGTACTTAATGTAGATCGCACAGGTCTGCGTATGATCAATGATCCGCTTACGTCAGCTCAGATTGAAACTTTCAATGATCTGGTTAACCGCCGCCTGAAAAGCGAGCCAATCCAATACATCATAGGCTCTGCCTGGTTTTATGGTCTCGAATTCATGGTGTCTAACAAGGTACTGATACCAAGACCCGAAACCGAGCTTCTGGTTGACTGTGCGCTGCACGAAATGCGCAAGCGTGCGGTGCCCAATGAAGAAAAAGACGAGGTGACAACAATAGTTGATTGCTGCACAGGCAGTGGAGCCATCGCGATTTCAGTGGCGGCCAATTGCAACGGTCGAGCCAATGTGTACGGTACCGACATAAGCGCTGAAGCGTTGGAGGTGGCGCGGGAGAATTCAAAAGCCCACGGGACCAAGGTTCAGTTTCGTCTCTGTGACCTTCTTGAAGATCTGGCCAGTGAGAAGATCTCAATCGATATCCTCCTTGCCAATCCTCCTTACATCCCTATCGATGACAAACAAAGCTTGCCCCAAAGCGTTGTTGCTCACGAGCCACACATTGCTCTCTTTCTGCCGGTTAGTGATGGTAGCTCAAGCGCCGTGATCGAACGAATCGTGGACCAGGCAAAACCGCTACTATCACCTGGTTCACTGGTCGCATTTGAAGTTGGTCAAGGGCAACATGTAGAAGTTGAGGATCTACTAAAGGATCAAGGATTCAACCGCGTCAGATCGATCAGGGATCTAGCCGGAATTGAAAGGGTGGTCGAAGCGAGATGGAGCTAGTGCATTATCCAGATGATCAGGCCGCTCTACAGAAAATCTCAAAGTACATAACGGCCGGCAAGATAGTCGTTATTCCTACCGACACCGTTTATGGACTCGCAGTGAACGCATGCGATGAAGACGCGTGTTCCCGACTTTATGCTTTGAAACAGCGCCCGATCACACAGCCAACGGCTGTTATCTTTTCCAGCGTCAAAGACGTATTCGAGAGTCTGGGTGAAATGAGCCTTAACGCTAGTGCATTGTTGAAAGCTTTGTTGCCTGGTCCATACACATTTATCGTGTCAAACCCTCAGCGGCGCTTTGCATGGCTTTGCGGCACCAGAAAGGAAGTAATCGGGGTTAGGGTGCCTGATCTTGCATTGCCAGGTCTTCCTCCACTGTGTGCAACCAGCGCAAACGAGAGGGGCGAACCAACAGTTGTCTCACCTATCGATCTTCCTCAGAGCATGAAGGACCAGGTTGCTGCCTGTCTTCTTACAGGTCAGAAAGAATCGCAAGGTGAAGCGTCCACTGTCATCGATATTAGTGTGTGGGAGGAGAGCCTCGACCCATCCGCTGTTCTGTGTCTACGTGATACTGCAGGACGATTTCAAGATGCACTGGCGCAAATTAGTCTGCTTCAGGATCTGTCACCGGCTGGTTGAGGCGAGGGCAGTGGTACAAAACCGCCATCCTTTGCTGGCTGCAATCCCTTCGGACCTGGTCTCGTTGAAAACACTTTGCTCCTCGATACCTGATCGTTCAGCTCGGCTACTCGAGCGGGATCAGTCAGCTTGACCTTCGCCGGATCAAAAGAACCTGGTGCAATCAGCTTCTCTACCTGCACGCGTCCATGGCCAATCTCATCATTCGGCTTACCTGCAAGAGTACCCGACTTCTGAAGCGCGTCGCGGATCTCTTTTGTAGTTGCATTCGGGTGTGCCTGAAGGTACAGAGCAACTGCGCCGGCAACGTGCGGAGTTGCCATTGAGGTACCGCTTGCCGGGTATGGCTTTCCATCAATGATGAACGTGTCGCGGAAGGTGTAGTCCGGGAGGGTTGAATACGTCCAGGTTCCTGGAGCAACCACCTCTGGCTTCGGACCATTAGCGTGGTCAGACGGCCCATACATTGAGAAGAATGCGCGGCTGTCATCGGGCTCAGTCGCGCCGATTGTAATTGCCTCCTGGTACATTCCCGGAACTGCAACCTGGCCTGGAACTGCCTTTCGGTTATTGCCGGCAGCAAAGATTGGAATGATGCCTGCGCGATCCCAGTTGCGTAGAGCCATCCATAGGAATGGGTTACTGACCGGAGCACCGCCCCATGAATTGGTAACTATGTCAGGTGCGAGGTCTGGGCGTGGCTTCTGACCTTTGAGATCGGTCGGAGCCATCATCCACTGCATTGCAGCCATCAGACCAAACATGCTGCCGCCAGCATTGCCGAGTCCGCGGCCAACGACGAACTTGGCGTCGGGAGCAACACCCACAAGGTGATTTTTGTCGTTACCAACAGCGCTACCAATCGTGTGGGTTCCGTGGCCAACGTCATCAACCGGGTAGGTGGCATCTTTCTCAACGAAGTTCGAGAGGTTGTAGTTGTGATCCTGTGTGCCGTCGGCCTTCGTGCCGCGGTAGTTGTTCTTCAAACCCGAATGGTCTGTTATCACTCCTGTGTCGAGTGATCCAATCGTGATTCCGGCACCTGTGATTCCCTGAGACCATGCTGCCGGTGCATTCATCTTCTGAACGCCCCAGTCCATCAGCACGACGTTTGGATCTTCCTTTGTCGGATCCGTATCTGCGCGACCTGCCGCACCTTCAACAGCATCTGTATAGCCGTTCGGCATGAAGTTGGTTACGATTTTTTCGTCCTTGACCACCTGATGAACACCGGTGCCTGCGATCTTCTTTAGTCCCTCGGTGGTGACTCCACGAAGACGCACTGCGTTAAAGGCCCACAGCTCGTCAACGCCAGTAACCTGACCGTTCTCCACAAGTGAATCCAGAACTGGTCTTCGCTCGTTGATTGTCTCTGTTCCGATCTGATTTACAGCGTTGTAGACCAGGCTCTTGCGCTCAGCACCTCGAGGCATCGCAGTAGCCAACTCCAGAGCACCCATAGCTGCACTTACTCCCTGGTTCTGGGCCTCTTTGAAGAACACTATGGCGTCTGTGCGCCCGTCCTCAGCAGCTTGCCTTACCACCTGCTCGTCAACCAGACTCTCGAAGGCAGCGGCGTTTGATGCGGCTATGTTTGTCCCCGAAGTGGCTGGAATTCCGGACATGCGTGATGAAACCGAAGAGAGTGTCATGGTTCTCCTTGAAATTCTTTGTTGTTCCGTTCATGTTGGAGGCTAAACCTTCAACATCGATTCATATTGCATAAAAATGCGTCGCTGGCCCTGCACGGCCTCGACTCGCGGCCCTGTTGGCTCACATTCGCCGTGTAGGATCAATGCAACGGCAAGTAAGAGAAAGGTAGCTGTGATCATGCCAATGGCAACGACCGACGTAATCCTCAATCAGGATATTCTTGAAGCGGATCCACTGATCAACAGTCTGTTGCAAAAGGAACTCGATCGGCAACGGGATCAGATTGAGTTGATTGCCAGTGAAAATTTTACTTCAGTTGCTGTGATGCAGGCAGCTGGGTCGGTTTTGACCAACAAATACGCTGAGGGGTATCCGGGGCGTCGCTACTATGGTGGGTGTGAGGTTGTTGACGAGGTTGAGGCCTGCGCCATCGATCGAGCCAAGGAGCTGTTTGGAGCAGAACATGCAAACGTGCAACCTCACTCTGGGTCTCAAGCCAACATGGCGGCGTACTTTGCGCTATTGAATCCTGGCGACAAGGTTCTTGCGATGAACCTGAGCCACGGGGGTCACCTGACGCACGGGCATGGTGTGAATTTTTCAGGCAAGCTCTATGAGTTCATACAGTATGGCGTGAACCGTGACACCGGCTACATCGACATGGACGAGGTGCGCGAACTTGCTCACACGCACAAGCCGCGCATGATTCTTGCTGGTGCTTCTGCCTACCCCCGAGCCATCGATTTCGCACCATTCAGGGAGATCGCAGACGAGGTGGGCGCGTATCTAATGGTGGACATGGCACACTTTGCAGGATTGGTCGCTGCGGGGTACCACCCAAACCCGGTTGAGCATGCAGACGTAGTGACGTCCACAACGCACAAGACGCTGCGTGGCCCCAGATCAGGTCTCGTTGTTTGTCGTAAGGAGCATGCCAAGGCCGTTGACAGCGCTCTGTTCCCTGGAATGCAGGGTGGGCCATTGTGTCATGTGGTTGCCGCAAAAGCCGTGTGTTTCGGCCAAGCCGCCTCCGCAGATTTC
>CAYTTD010000200.1:0-4448 GCA_964440595.1 uncultured Gaiellales bacterium | reverse complement strand
CCAGCCGCCCTCGGGATTGGTTGCAGCGACAATTCCATCAACCTCGCCCAGCTTTTTCGCGATTTTTGGCGCAGCGGCCGCAGCGTCATCTCCCTCAATCACAAACATTAGGGGCTTCAGCACGCCGTCGGTAAAACCGGCCTTCTTGAGATCGTCCCGCGCATCAAACAACGGACCAGACCCGGGTACGTCCTTCGACTCGACGTCTGAGGGGTGCATGTTCAATCCCGGGATTGCGAGAAGCGCGACGAACAACACTCCGATGAGTGCGATTGGCACGGGTCGCCTGGTCACGAGGGCCGACCACTTCGGCCAGAACCCTGAGCCTTCGTTCACTGTTGTCCATCGCCGCGGCAGGAGCGGCATCGAGTTGATTCGCTTGCCAAGAAGAGAGAGGAGTGCAGGCAACAGGGTAAGTGCTGCAAGAACTGACACGAGCGGAATCAACAGGCCGCCGTAACCAATCGAACGAATGAAATCTACCGGCATGACAATCATGGCCATCAAGCTGATCGCCACGGTTGTACCAGAAACGATGACCGCGTGACCAGAGTGACGCATTGTTTCGATCAGCGCGGTGCTTTCTTCGCGTCCTGCGGCGAGCTCTTCGCGGTAACGGAAAATTACCAGCAGCGAGTAATCGATCGCTATGCCAAGGCCAACCAGGCCGATGAGGAATTGCACGACTATCGACACATCGGTGACATAGGTGACACCTGCGACAAACGTGAACGTCGTCAGGATCGACGTAATCGCGATAACCAACGGCATCAACACCGCGGGCAGTGTGCCAAACACAAACAACAATATGACTAGTGCACCGACTGAACCAATTATTACGTCCGCCAGAATGCTGGCGTCAGCTGATTCAGGCTCGGCAAAAAACAACGCGTTGTAACCGGTCAGGCGAACGTCCAGGCCCTTTGGTGAATCCTTGAGAGCGTTCGTGATTGCCTGCATCTGCGCGGCACGATCAGCGTCAGCATGTGCAGCCAACTGTTTGCGTACACACCTTATGAACGCGGCGGGAGGATTACTGCTACTGGCTCCATTTACAGATTCCGTCATGACGCATCATGGTATCAACACAGCAAAAGACCCTTGACGAGCCATAAGACATGCTTGTGCGTGATGCCCGCGATCGGCAATTCAGTGGCCAATGCAGGCCGCTTGCAAATGACTGGAAGCAATGCAACCACCGTGCTTTGAATATTGTCTCGATGACTATTTTTTTCAGAAAGCGATTGAGACAGAAATGCAAATCCCAAAATCATCGTCCTGGCCGCCGCTCCCTGGCCTGAACCCCGCGGCACCAACGTGGCAACCCATCAAAAGCAGCCTTAACCGAAAAGAATTTTCGCGACTTGTTGACCAGGTAAACGAGGCACTGCGCCACCTACCGCCGCCAACGATAAGCACCACCCGAAGCGAGAGCGAAGTGTTGAATCTTCTTGAAGGCGCACCACGCCTCAGAACTCTGCACGACTGGAAAACCGAGATCGAAAATCCGTCATCACCAAGATACGAACAGGCTCGCATGCGCCGCTATATGGAGAACGCCAAAGGCACATGGCACAATGGCACTACCGTATATGGTGTAACTCTGTTGAGAGATCCTCAATCGCCGTTGGGCGTGCACGATGCATTTGGAGGAGTCAGCTTGACGCTGGGAAAAGATGCATTCAATCGCGCAACCTTTCTTTCAACCGATTCGATGTTCACGAAACAGCGACCCGCAGGCAAGAAGCGTCTGCCAGAGATCATCGCTGAACGATTGATTCGCGATGCGGGCCTCACCAAAGAAGTCAACATGAATGACGAGACTCTTCCGAAAGCACAACAGAAGAAACTCAAAAAAATCATCGAGGACGCAGTCGAAAACAAGTCAACTCCACAACAACCTCTTATTGACGCGCTACACCTGCCCGACTTCGGGGCCGGCTTTCGTTTTGTCGAAGCTCAGGTACCGAGCGTAACAATCAAGGATGTCGTACGAATTGATATCGGCAAACAGGTGGCTTCAGCCGACCGCGACATGATCATGACGCTTGCTGCGGCGCATGGGATTCCAGTTGGAGTCAACAACTAGCCGAACACGTCTACCTATTAACTGATGCCATGTTCGTGTAGCGGTCGCCTGCAGCAACGCCGATAGGGAACGCCGTGTCGAGCTGCTCAAGGACTTCCGCAGTCAACTTTACGTTGCTCGCCGCGACATTCTGCTCAAGCCACCGCCTGCGCTTGGTGCCTGGGATGGGCACGACGTCTTCGCCACGCGCCAGCACCCATGCAAGCGCAATCTGGGCTGGCTCGGCACCCACGCCCGCAGCGATACGCACAAGCTCGTCAACGAGACGCTGATTGGCGGCGAGGTTTGCTTCGTCTGACAAACGCGGAAACGCGGTTGCTCGGAAGTCACCGTCGTCAAGCACGCTAGTGTCACTGAGAGTGCCGGAGAGGAATCCGCGACCAAGCGGTGAGTATGCAACAAGGCCGATGCCAAGCTCCCGCAAAGTCGGCAAGATCTGCGCCTCCAGCTCGCGCTCCCACAAGGAGTACTCTGACTGAAGCGCAGTGATCGGGTGAACCGCATGCGCGCGACGAACCGTTTCGGCCGATGCTTCGCTCAGGCCAAGATAGCGTACCTTTCCCTCTGCAACCAGTTCGGCCATGGCTCCGACGGTTTCTTCAATTGGAACATTCGGATCCACACGATGCTGGTAGTAAAGATCGATGTGGTCTACACCAAGTCGCTTCAGCGATGCGTTACATGCTTCATGAACGTATGCTGCATCGCCGCGTAGGCCGAGCCACTCACCATTCTCACCGCGAACTGTTGCGAACTTGGTGGCAAGCACCACCTCGTCGCGATGTGCACCCAGGACCCTTCCAAGTAGTTGCTCGTTGGTGAACGGGCCATACATATCAGCGGTGTCGAAGAACGTCACACCGAGCTCGAGCGCGCGCAGCAGCGTTGCCTCGGATTCACCCTCATCGGCCGCGCCATAGAACTCACTCATGCCCATGCAGCCGAGCCCCTGTTCACTAACCTCGAGCGCCCACTCCTGACTTCCCAGTGTTCTCTTTTGCATCATTGCTCCCGTCACATCGTTGCCTTCCGAATCAAACATACCACCGCTGAGCAGATCTCCGGCAGAACCACCATTCCTGGTGGCTCGTTCGCCCACTTCCTGAGCATGCCCAAGCGCTTAAACCCTTCCCACGCTCATCGCATGCCTTTCAATATACTCAAGCGGCAAACAAAGCTGTTCATCACAGAATCACACACTGGCCATGGAAGCACCAACGCGCCGGCCAATCAGGAGGCTTCACATGAAAATTGCAGTTCTCGGTACCGGAATGGTCGGCAAAACTCTCGCTGGCAAACTCAACGAACTCGGTCATGAAGTATTCGTCGGAACGCGCGATGTCGATGCAACGCTCGCAAAGAAAGGTCAGACGCAAAACGGCGCCCCGGAATTTGGCGCGTGGCATGAATCACATCCGGGCATCAAGGTGGTCACACTTGAGGAGGCAGGCGCTGCAAGCGAAATCATCATGCTCGCTACCGCGGGAACCGCAGCAACCGAGGCCCTTGGTCGTGCAGGCGAAAAAAACATTGCGGGAAAGATCGTAATCGACATCACCAACCCGCTCGACTTTTCGGGTGGAATGCCCCCAACGCTGGCCGTATGCAACACCGACTCGATTGGCGAGCAGCTGCAACGAAACTATCCAGAAGCGCGAATCGTAAAGACACTAAACACCGTGAACGCTCACCTGATGGTGGACCCGGCACAACTCGCCAGCGCCGAACACACTCTGTTCGTTAGTGGCAACGACTCAGACGCAAAGGCTCAGGTACAGCAATTGCTCAAAGAGTGGTTCGGCTGGAAGCACATCGTCGATTTGGGTGACATCACGACTGCGCGCGGCACCGAGATGTACCTTCCGCTCTGGATTCGCCTCTGGGGTTCTCTGTCGACCCCGATGTTCTCGATCAAGGTCGTCACCCAGTGACCGGGGCGCCAGCAGCGGAAGGCGTTGCAGTAGTCACAGGCGCCAATCGAGGTATCGGAAATGAGGTGGCGCGGCAGCTTTCCCAGCGCGGATACACCGTCGTTGCCTGCGCTCGCAACCTGAACGAACTCATCCACGCAACATCAGACTTCGCGACCCCCGTCGTACCAGCATGTGTAGATGTAACGAACGACGAGCAGGTATCCCAACTTGGAGAAATGCTTGAGCAATTTGAGGGCGGCGTGCAGGCTTTGATCAACAACGCGGGGATAGTGTTGGACGGATGGTCAGCCTCGGTATTGGACGCCCCGCTTGATGTATTCAACGAAACATGGAACACCAACGCGCTCGGTTCATTGCGAATGACGCGAGCGGCATTGCCGCACCTGAAACGCAGCGAATCACTTCCGCGAATCGTCAACGTCTCA
>CAYTTD010000199.1:0-4456 GCA_964440595.1 uncultured Gaiellales bacterium | reverse complement strand
ACGTCGTTGGCATGCTCAGCGATGTCAGGGTTGCCCTCGCTTGCAACCGCAATAACCGATGCCCCACGAGCCTTGACCTCCTGAATGTTGGAGATCACCTTCTCGTAAACGTGGCTGTCAGTTGCAACTACGACCGCCGGAGTGCGCTCATCAAGCAACGCAATTGGGCCGTGCTTCATCTCGCCAGCTGCATAGGCGTCAGTCGGAATGTAGCTGATCTCCTTGAGCTTCAGCGCGCCCTCAAGGCACACGGGCAACCCAAGGTGGCGTCCAAGGTAAAGGAAGAATCCACGCCGCGCATACCTGTCCGCAATCTCACGGATGTTCTGATGCCAAGGCTCAGACTCAAGCATGACCCTTAGGAGGTCAGGCACCCTATGCAGCTCAGATGTTATGGCTTCATGCTCATCCTTGGAGAGCGTCTTGCGCTGCTCGGCGAAGTAGAGCGCCAATACGACAAATGCCATCACCTGAGCAACGTGGGTCTTGGTTGCCGCAACGCCAATCTCAAGCCCTGCACGTGTATAGAAGGTACCATCTGCAACGCGAGTAGCCTGGCTGCCCATCACGTTGGTGAGTGCAAGAACCTGTGCACCACACGCACGCGCCTTCTCCATCGCAGCAAGCGTGTCGGCGGTCTCTCCCGACTGGGTCACGCCGATGACCAGAGTTCCCTCAGATACAGGGAAGTCTCGGTGGCGCCACTCACTGGCCAGGTCAACCTCGGTATGCACGCCACCCCAGCTCTCTAGCAGAAACCGCCCGACCAGACCAGCATGGTATGAGGTACCACATCCGAGAATCACGATGTGGTCGATGTTGGCAACGCGATCTGGCGTAAGCCCCGTCTCGTCACCAACCTGCACAGGCTCGCCCTTACGTGCACGTTCACCAAGGGTATTCTCGAGAGCCTCAGGCTGCTCGAAGATCTCCTTGAGCATGAAGGTCTCGTACCCCTGCTTCTCAGCAGCGTCGTCATCCCACTCAACCTGGGTGACTTCACGTGTCAGGTCACCGGACTCGATCGATATGAATCTTGCACCAGCAGGCGTCACAACAACGACTTCGCCGTCCTCAATCAGCTGAATCTCCTTGGTCCACTTGAGGAAGGCGGAGATAGCCGACGCAATGTACGTCTCACCATTTCCAACGCCGATGACCAGCGGGCACTGGCGCCGTGCGCCAACCAGGGTGTCGGGGTGGTCAGTTGACATCGCCACGATGGCAAAGTGCCCTTCAAGCATGGAGTAGACGCGCTTCACAGACTCAACAAGATCACCCTTGTACTCGCGCTCGATGAGGTGAGCAACAACTTCGGCGTCAGTCTCTGTCTTGAACTCATGCCCCTGTGATGAAAGCTCCTCACGCAGAGTCATGAAGTTCTCGATGATTCCATTGAGCACGATAGAGATCTTGCCGGTGCAGTCACAGATCGGATGCGCATTGCGCTGGGTAGGGGCACCGTGAGTTGCCCAACGCGTATGACCAACGCCGGTGGTTGCGGAAAAGCTATCTGCACCAACCGCCTCTCGCAGCTTTGCGAGGTTACCAACTGAACGAATTGTCTGGAGGCTGCTGGACGCAGAATCAAGTAGCGAGATGCCCGCAGAGTCGTATCCTCTGTACTCGAGCCTCTCGAGACCTTCGAGCAGAATTCGATCGCAGGCTTTTTCTCCTACATATCCGATGATGCCGCACATTGGTTTTCAAAACCTCCGTTGATTTTGTGGGGTGAGACGGAAAGTGTATCGCAGTAGCAGGCTCACACCGAGTGAACCCGTTGTCACGTCGCCGGTTTGCCTACTCCGAGGCCTACCTGTGCCACTAAACATCAACAAACCCCCCATACCAACATTATGCCTGCAATTCGAGGATTAATCTAATGACAACCGGCGCGACTCACTGAGCTACAGTCGCAGATGCACCAAGCTCTGCCTCAACAACACCGGTCAAGGTCTCGACAATCTCGCTGCATTCCTGCTCAGTTTCAGCCTCAACCATGATACGCACAAGCGGCTCGGTGCCTGACGCTCTCAACACGATTCTGCCTGTGTCGCCTAGCCGAGACTCAATCTCATCAACCATGCTCCAGACAGCAGAAGCGGTACTGAGCCTGTTTTTATCCTGCACCGGCACGCTTTTTAGCAGCTGCGGGAACCTGGAGATTCTGCCTGCCGCCTGGGATAGCGGCACGCCGGCGCGCCCAAGGGCCCCAAGGAGCATAAATGCGCTGGCTATGCCATCGCCTGTTGACTGAACCCTTGTATAGATGAGGTGACCCGACTGCTCTCCGCCAAGAACAGCGCCAGTCTCACGCATCTTCTCAATGACGTACCTGTCGCCGACGTCACAGGTCTCAACGGTTATCCCGTGATCGGCCAGCGTGCGCTGCAGGCCAAGGTTGCTCATGGTAGTTGCAACAATTCGGTCTCCGTCCAGGAGGCCGAGCCCCTGAAGATCAAGCGCAAGCAAGCCCATGATGGCGTCACCATCGACGGATTCGCCCCGCTCGTCAACTGCGACCATTCGATCGGCGTCGCCGTCAAATGCGATACCTACATCGTATGAGCCCTCGCGCACCGCAGCTGACAGCAGCGCCAGATCGGTCGAACCACATCCCCTGTTGATATTCGTGCCTTCCGCCGCCGTACCGATGTAGTCAGCCTGAATGCCCGCGCGTTGCATGGCGATTCCAACGGCAGGCCAGGCTGCTCCGTTGGCGCAGTCCACCATGATCCGCATCTGCTTGATTGAGTCATCGAGGAGGGGAGAAATTCGGTGCATGATCTCGCCCGCGTAAACCACTCGTGCATCATTTCGCGCCGAGAACCAACCTACATTGTCGCCGTCAACCAACGATGTGACTTCAACCTTCAGAAGCGCCTCGATCTCCTGCTCTTCCTCATCTGAAAGCTTGTGACTGGATGGCCCAAACAGCTTGATGCCGTTGTCGTGGAACGGGTTGTGGGAGGCAGAAATAACAACTCCCAGGTCTGCGCGCTCGAGCTCAACGAGCAGTGCAACGGCGGGAGTTGGAACGATGCCAAGCGAAACCGGCTCACCGCCAACAGACGACACGCCTGCAGACAATGCAGCTTCCAGCATCGCACCTGATCGACGCGTGTCTCGACCAATCAGAACGCGGGGGTGACGTGGATTGCGAGCGTGACGACTAACCCAGATGGACGCCGCACGACCAATCGCAAGGGCAAGTTCGCAGCTCAGCTCGCGATTGGCAACGCCACGAATTCCATCCGTACCAAATAGCTCGCGCGTAGCCATGTGACCCCTGTCTAGCGCTTGCTGAACTGTGGACGCTTGCGAGCCTTCTTGAGACCAGCCTTCTTGCGCTCAACCTGTCGCGCATCAAGCTTGAGGTAACCTCGGCTCTTCAGCTGAGTTCGAACAGCTGGGTCAATCGTTGCAAGTGCACGTGCAATACCGTGCTTGAGAGCGCCAGCCTGTGACGACACTCCGCCACCGTGGATGCGTGCACGAATGTGGTAGTGACCCGTGGCGCCAACGAGCTCCATTGGCTCGTTTACAACGCTCTGCAGCGCGTAGCGGGGGAAGTACTCGTTGATCTCGCGACCATTGATCCAGGATGTACCCTTGCCCGGCGTGAGGATGACGCGGGCAACCGACGTCTTTCGCTTGCCAGTGGCATAGTAGCGCGCATCTTTCTTCGGCTTGGCAACAAGTGCCTTTACAACCTCGGGATCAGGACCCTTGGATGCGGCTTCCTCCTCACCAGACCCCTCCTCGGAAGATGATGATGAAGATGAGCTTGACTCTTCGTCTGCATCTGCACCTGGCTTCTCTTCTGCGACTGGCTCTTCTGCAGCTTCAGCAGGGGCTTCCGAAGCTTCCTCAGCAACAGGCGCAGCCTCAGCCTCGGCGGCTGGAGCCTCGGCCTCTACGACCTCTGTCTCAACATTTTCTGTGTTTTCAGTTTCTTCTGTCATGTTATGGAGCCTCCTGCAGCTCAGCCTTTGTCAACGCCCGGCAATGGTTTTGGTGAGTGGTTGTCGTGTGGATGCTCAGCTGTGCGATAGATCTTCAGCTTCGTGAGCTGCTGACGAGCAATGCGGTTGCGGGGAAGCATTCCCTTTACTGCATGACGGATTACGTCCTCTGGCTTGCGCTCGAGCTGCTCAGCCAGGGTTCGGCTACGAATGCCACCCGGGTAGCCTGAGTGACGCCAGTAGCGCTTGTCCTGCATCTTCTTGCCGGTAACGGCAATGCGATCACAGTTGGTAACGATTACGTAGTCACCACAGTCAACGTGCGGGGCGTAGATGGGCTTGTTCTTGCCACGCAGGGTATCTGCGATGACCGTTGAGAGGCGTCCGAGCGTCTTGTCGGTCGCATCAACCACGTACCACTCCGGGTTGATATCGCTCTTTTTAGGGCTGAATGTCTTCATGTGCTGCACATCCGCGAGTTATAAAGGGGC
>CAYTTD010000198.1:0-4472 GCA_964440595.1 uncultured Gaiellales bacterium | reverse complement strand
GTGGCTACATTCCATCAAAAACATATAGACCCATACCAGGTGAACCCGGTCAAGCAAAGCCGTAAGGGCGATTTACCAATGGTTTGGCCATTGGCTTTGTTTGATCCCAACAAATTCTCTTTGTCTAATCCAAGCGCCGCTGCCAGCCACTGAAGATACATAATTCGGCATTTCCACGTCCTAGACGGAGTTTTATCTCGTATTCGATCAAAAGTCCGTCTGGGAGCGGTTACATTCAAGAACCGGGAGTAGTTTCAAATAGTTGTCGCAAGCGCCACTTAAATCCACCGCGTGCATGAAGCGGCATTCGCGACCGGTAGTCGGAGCCTTGTTCGGGTTCGGCATCGGCGCGGCAAATCGTTATAAGGCAATCAAGGATTAATCAGGCAAGCGCCGCTGAGCCAATAGCTTCTTCAACGGTTACGTAGTCTCGACCCGCAGCATGAGCAACGGCCTCATTGGTTACCATACCGCGATGGATATTCAATCCAGGCGCTAGCACCGGATCATTTCGCAACGCATCCTCAATGCCCTCGCTCGCAAGCCTGATCACATACGGCAAGGTTGCATTGGTAAGCGCCTTGGTAGAGGTGATAGGCACAGCGCCTGGCATGTTGGTAACGCAGTAGTGCATGACTCCATCAACCTCATAGACTGGATCTGTGTGGGTGGTTGGGCGGCTTGACTCAAAGCAGCCACCCTGATCGATTGCCACGTCAACAACAACGCTATTCGGGCGCATCCCCTTGAGCATGTCATTCGTGACGAGGCGTGGCGCCAAAGCACCGGGTAGAAGAACAGCACCAATTACGAGATCAGCGTCGGTTATCAGGTCAGCAACTGCCAGCGAGGTTGACATGAGAAGGTTCAGGCGACCATCAAGAACATCCTCAAGGTATCGCAGACGATCGAGATTTGTGTCAAGTATTGTGACGTTGGCACCTAAGCCAAGAGCGATTCGTGCGGCATTGTAGCCAACCATGCCGCCACCAAGCACGACTACCTTTGCTGGCTTCACACCAGCAACTCCGCCAAGAAGAATGCCGCGACCGCCGAGGCTCTTCTCAAGGAAGTACGCCCCGACCTGTGGTGCAATACGCCCAGCAACCTCGCTCATAGGTGCAAGGAGCGGTGTTCGCCCATCAGTAGTCTGCACGGTCTCATAGGCAATACATGTAGCACCTGAATCAGCAAGTGCGCCTGTTAAATCAGGCGCCGGAGCCAGATGCAGATACGTGAACAGAGTCTGCCCCTCGCGAAGCCGTGAGGGTTCATCCTCCACTGGCTCTTTCACCTTGAGGAGAAGCTCAGCCTCATTCCATACATCGTCTCGGGTTCCAACCTTGGCGCCGACACGAGTGTAGTCGTCGTTCGTAAACTGGCTGCCAACTCCGCAGTCGGATTCAATGATTACCTCATGGCCGCGCTGAACAAGCTCATGCGCACCAGCTGGCGTTAGAGCAACCCGGTACTCATCCTTTTTGATCTCAGTTACAACTCCAACGCGCATTATGGCTAGACCCCGCTATTGTTTATCGAACCAACGAAGCCTATATAACTTCGAAAAGCGCGGCAAACGCTAAGTAACTGAAGTCAGTAGATTGCAGGTGACCAGCAGCATCGCATTCAGATCTTCCACGGAAATGGACTCATCTGGCGTATGGATGTCCTGCATGCCGTTACAGAGGTTGGCACACGGTAATCCCGCCGCATTGAAGATATTGGCATCACTGCCACCCCCGCATGGTACTAGCTGTGGACTATAGCCGGACGCCGAAAGGGCAGCAAAGGCGGTCTTTACTACCGGAGATGACTCGCGGAAATTGTATCCACGGTACTCGGTACGAGCATCAAGCTCCAGATCGATATCGTGAGCGCCGGCAACCTTGGCAAGAAGATCAAATGTTGTACGTTCAATATCAGTCAGTTCAGCCGCATCGAGACTGCGCATCTCTCCTTTGACCTCGCAGGCTGCGGGTACGACATTGCCTGCGGTACCACCACTAATCAATCCAACATTTGCAGTGGTATTTGTGCTAATGCGTCCATGGGGAATCCCACTGATTGCTTCCGCCGCAGCACGAATTGCACTTCGCCCTTTTTCTGGAGCGATACCTGAATGGGCACTTTGCCCCAGGAAGGAAGCAGTCCATGAAATCTGAGTCGGAGCTGAACCAACCACTCCGCCGATCTCTCTCGCATGGTCGTAGACGTATCCGTACTCTGCAGTCAGTTGACTTGTGTCATAACACTTGGCGCCCTCGAGCCCAGTTTCTTCACACGGTGTAAAAACCACTTCAAACCCAGCCGTAGTAATGCTGTTGAGTGTTGCCAATCGAATCGCCTCAAGCATCACGGCAACAGCAGCTTTGTTATCACCACCGAGAATGGTCGGGAGGCTATTCGTCACCCGGCCGGCCTCAACAACAGGATCAATGGAATCCTCTAGCGTGACGGTATCAAGGTGACTACACAGGAATATGCGTGTGCCAGACACAGGCATGCCGTTGGCATCCATGGATGCGGGCACCCTTACCGTGATATTGCCACAGCCCGCGGGTATCTTTTCTCCGGCGTCGTCCTCACTCCACTCGACGTTCAAGGAATCCAGATATCCCCGAACGTAATCCGCTACCTTGCCCTCGTTATAGGACGGAGACGGTATCCGGCAAAGGTCAAGAAAAACGTTCAACATGTGAGTATTTGCCGAACTGAGATCCAGATCAGGTGCGGTGTCAGACAAGCTTGAGTCCATTAGTGATTCCTTGCGGCATCAACAGGGTCAACAGTGCCACGTGACTTGTGAGCCTCCGCCACCACAGCACGCACGAACTCACGGAACATTGGCTCAGGTCGCGTAGGGCGGGAAA
Source organism: uncultured Gaiellales bacterium (assembly GCA_964440595.1). Taxonomy (GTDB): domain Bacteria; phylum Actinomycetota; class Thermoleophilia; order Gaiellales; family SKUG01; genus CAYTTD01. The sequence goes on along the minus strand of CAYTTD010000198.1, from coordinate 1,602 downwards.
GAAATTCAGGGTGGAACTGTGCCGCCACAAACCATGGGTGATCCGCGAGTTCGACGATCTCAACAAGACGCCCATCAGGAGACGTGCCGCTCACTGTTAGTCCAGCCTCCTCGAGCTTGTCCCGTAGCTCAAGATTCACTTCGTATCGATGGCGATGACGCTGGCTCACAGAGTCGACCTCATAGGCCGTTGCCGCCTTGGTTCCCTGCACGATGTGAACCGGTTGAGCGCCCAAGCGCATCGTGGCTCCCATGTCGGTCACGTTCTTCTGCTCCGGGAGCAGGTCGATTACCGGCCAAGGCGATTGCGGATCAAACTCGGCGCTATTGGCTCTAGCCATTCCCGCGACGCTTCTTGCAAACTCAACTACAGCAAGTTGCATTCCCAAGCACACGCCCATGAATGGAACCTGCTCCTCGCGCGCCCACCTTATTGCTTCGATCTTACCCTCTATGCCTCGCGATCCAAAGCCGCCTGGAATGAAGACACCGTCGACGCCAGCGAGCTCACTAACCACCCCGTTTGCCTCAATGTTCTCTGAATCGACCCATCGCACCTTTACGTTAGTGCCATGAAATATTCCTGAGTGCTTAAGCGCCTCAACTACAGAGAGATAGGCATCGTGAAGCTTTACGTATTTGCCAACAAGCGCAATCTCAACCTCACCACTGCGGCGATCCATTCTGTCGACAAGCGCCTCCCAATCTGAAAAATCAAGAGAGCCAACCTCAAGACCAAGCATGCGCGCCGCCAGAGTATCAAGACCTTCGTCACGCATCATGAGTGGTACGCGATAGATGTCGTCAGCATCGTGTGCTGCGATGACTGCGTCACGGGAAACGTCACAAAAGAGAGAAAGCTTCTCCTTGATCGAGTCGTCGAGTGGCCTCGATGATCGACAAATCAAAGCGTCGGGCTGAAGACCGATTCGCCGCAGCTCATTCACCGAGTGCTGTGTGGGCTTCGTCTTCAGCTCACCTGCGGCAGGGATATAAGGCACCAGCGTTACATGCATGATCATTGTACGGTCGCGACCAACGTCATTTCTGAATTGTCTGATTGCCTCAAGAAATGGCAAAGACTCAATGTCGCCAACCGTACCGCCAATCTCGGTGATGACTACGTCTACCTGTCGTTGGCGCGTGATTGCACTCATACGCTCTTTGATGTAGTTGGTCACGTGAGGAATGACCTGAACGGTATCGCCAAGGTACTCACCTGCGCGCTCGCGTCGAAGGATGTCCCAGTAAATGCCACCGGTTGTAATGTTTGCAGCGCGAGACAGGTTTTCGTCGACAAAGCGCTCGTAATGACCGAGGTCTAGATCGGTCTCGGCGCCGTCGTCGGTGACGTACACCTCTCCGTGCTGGTATGGACTCATCGTGCCCGGGTCTACATTGATATAGGGATCAAACTTCTGGGTCCATACCCGCAGACCTCTTGCCTTGAGCAACCTGCCAAGTGACGCTGCGGTAAGACCCTTGCCAAGTGACGAAACCACGCCTCCGGTTACGAATACATATCTGGTGTGCCCGTTGTCTTTTTCCTTGGATGTGCTTTCTACCATCAGAACAGTGCTCCAGCTTCGTGCTGCGACTCGGC
>CAYTTD010000197.1:0-4474 GCA_964440595.1 uncultured Gaiellales bacterium | reverse complement strand
AAGCTACTCTGTTCGCTTCTACAAAATGGAAGTGGATAGAAAACCGATCAAGGCACCACGCCACAAGTTCGACGTGTCCCAGGGAAGGCTTGCCTTGGCACGCGAGGGAGAAGATGCACTCTCAGTTATCTCATCGGCCTCAATATCGTTCAATGTTGACGCAGTCGAAGCTCAGGGCAATGGATCTACGACGATCAAGGGTTGGGCTATTGATGAGGTCAATCAGAAACCCATAGACAAAGTTGTGGTCTTTGCAGACGAAGCAGAGATCGTTTCCGCACAGCCAGATCAGCTAAGGCCCGATGTCGCTAGCGTCCTTGGCAATGAGGAGTTTGCGTACTCGGGATTTCAGATCATGCTGCCAGCACCACCAACGACCGTTCGCGCCCAGGATATCCGCTTCTATGCCGTTACCGATCAATATGCAACCCCTGTATATCTGAACTGCAAAGCCAAGAAATTTGATAGCCCGTACTGCGCATATCCGCCCGCGGAAAAATCAATTGAAGGAGTCAAGGATCTTGAGAAGTCAGGCGGAAAAATAGTTGATCCTCAAAGTGGCAGAAAACTCATTCTCAGATCCACCGGAGGAAAAATATCGGCGTCCGTCACCCCGGAAGCTGAGCTGCTGAAAATCAGCGGCTGGATCGATCAGGATCTTTCCGGTACCAGCAACTATCACGTGGCGGCGTTTGAAGATGACAAATATCTCGGAAGCGCACAGGTGTTGTATCCACAGAACCAGTCAACCCCAACAGGAATGCTCTCTGGATTCAAGATGAACATTCCGTCCACTTGGGTAACCAACAATAATTCGATCAGTTACTACCTGGTGGATGACGAAGAGAAGTCGGCATCGATGCTGGCTTCAACAAGCTGAGATCTTTTTCGCCGCTGCGCCCCTTTGCCGAACCAGGAGAGCATCTCTGATGCAGCGCCGATACCTGCCGTAACGACATTGGCGAGAAAGATAAGCATGGAGAGAGCAAAGGCATCGTGACGCCCAACTCCTACTGCACCGAGCATGACGATCAGCGCGCCCTCTCTCGTGCCCAGACCAGCAATGGTGATCGGAATCACCTGAATAACCAGTACCACAGCATAAACCCACGCAACGGTTGCCACAGACAAGCCAGCCCCAAGAGACTGAGCAAGCAGCCAAGCGCTGAGGCTCAGGCTACCCTGCACCAACAATGACATGACAAACGCCTTTGCAAGCGCAACTCTGTTTCGGGAGAAATCTCCAATTGCGCCAAATAGTCGCCGCGCAACGCGATCAACCTTTTGTGCAAATGACTCAACGTCAAGCTCGCGTTCCGTAACCCTGCGCGACCAGAAAACCAGGAAGGAAATCCCTCCAAACATCAAAGCAAGAAAGACAAAAAGTACTGCGTCAACAACGGGCGTATCGCTGCTGCTCAACAAGGCTCCAATTATTCCGAGGGTCACAAGACCAAAAAGCCCCACAAGGCGATCAACAAGAACAGATGCAGCAAGGTGAGCTCTCTCCTTCTGCCCCTTTATCGCCATGGATGTTCGAACGACGTCTCCCGCAATCTGCCCGGGCAGCACCGTTCCGTAAAGGTATCCCACGAACGTCCGCCTCAGCGATTGAAAGAAACGAAGAATGGATGTATCAACGTTTGCGAGCTGCATCCAACGCCATGAGGCAAAAACCTGCGCTACAACTGCCATGAATACGCCCATAACCACCAAAGACATATCCGCACTGGACATCGATTGAGCTGCTTCACGAACGTCTACCATCATCAGCAGCACGATCAAGGCCACAGCCGCAAACAAAACCCGCGCTGCCGTAAGTATGAACCGCCTGATTTTCACTCGGACAATCGTAGCAGAACGCTTTCCGCACCTTCGCCTGCAAGGAACAGGTACTCGCGGTTTTCAAGGTGACTGACCTTGCCAACACGCCGACCATTGAGGTCATGAACCCCAATCTGAGCGCCAACGTAGCGCTTGAACTGAACCGGCAGAGTAGCCACCTCGCCGCGAACCTCACGCAAGAGCCCTTCAATCTCATTGCGCGACAAAAACCCCTCGTTGTTGAATGACACGAGCAGGTGAGGTGCCTGAAGATTATCTACCAGGTCCGAAAATGCCTGCCAGGCGCGACGCTTTGAGTTGAAGTCACTCTTGATTGACCTGCAGTCAATTCTCTTGCATGCGATTCCGTACGCCTCAGGCTCGTCGTTGCGGATCAGGGTCTCCCAGACATGGTAGTTGGACCGATATGAGTGTTGATTGTATGGAGGATCAATGTAGACCAGATCAAAAGCATGACCCGAGCTCTGGGCGGCCAGCTCGTTTGCATCAGAGCGCAATGCGGTTCCTGATGGCCCCTCCGGGATTTCCGGCATACGCAACTCGAGGTCATTGAACGATCTCTGCGACCACTTCTTCAGATACGCCATCTGCAATCCAGTTGTCGAATCCACACGATCCGCTGCCTCAAGCAGGCTCGTGAGGAGAATCGCATGCTCCACGGAGCCGGCTTCTGCGATTCTGTCGATCTCGGCACGTATCGCATCTATCCGCATGCCATTTTTTGGTTGTATGAATCTAGATTTCCTGCAGAATGTTTCGGTGAAATAGCCATCGATGCCAGGCAACTGCGAAAGGTAATCCAGTTTTTCAGCCACTTCGCCTGAGCTGAGATGATCCTGGTTCCCCTCAATGTAGCAGCGCGCCAGAACCTCGGAGTAGCTTGCAAGATCGTTCGTGGTTACAGTGCAACCCTCTGATTTCAGGGCCTGAGCAACCCGTGTGGTGCCGGTAAAGATGTCACACACGGATTCCACGCCAGGGATTGATGTAACGATCTCGGCAATCTGCGTAACCAGGGTGCGTTTTGAGCCAATATATTTGATCATTCCTGTGTAGAGGTTACTTGGCGCACACGACGCGAAGGGCGTCACAAAACAGGTTGGCGTCCTCCTCTGAAAATACTGTCGGGGGGTAAATAGTGATGCTTTCACCATGACGCCCAGATGGCGCCACAAGCACTCGCTGTTCAAGTAGCCGCGCGGCCAGCAGAACTCCCCCGCCGTCGCGACCTGTATCCAGCGCAACAAGACGACCAGCGCAGCGCACCTCAAGGCCTTCCTTCTCAGCTACCCGCTTGACGCAATCTACTGGTTTGAAACCGTCATCCATCCGGGTTGACTGCAACCGCTCAAGCGCGTGGACGATTGCGGCTGAAGCCATCCACTCACCGATGTGGGTTGAGGTATGTATCGGCTCTTCACCAGGGTGGTCCCACGCCCCTACTGCGAGCGTTGCCTTTGCAATGGTCGCAGACGCCGGATACCCAAGTCCGATCGCCTTTCCCAAACAGACAATGTCTGGATTACACCCGCCGGCTCCCAGATCACCAATTCTCCCGGCTCCAGTCAGCACTGCATCAACAATCAGGGTAGCTCCAGCCTCATCACATGCACTGCGAAGGCCAGATAAAAAACCAGCATCAGGAATACGAACTCCAGCTCGCCCCTGAATTGGCTCCACGATTACACAGGCATCTCTCTCATCCAGCTCAGGCACGGTGTTCCAGGCAGCAAAGCGAATGGTGGTGGATGAAAATTGATCAGCGAATGGATCCCTGAATTTCTGACCATTCGTCACACCCTGGCTGAGTCCACTGGTGCCGTGATATGCGCCCTCAAAAGAAACAATGCGAGACCGCCCAGTCGCGCGGAGCGCGGTCTTCAGCGCCATCTCAACAGCCTCGCTGCCAGTATGAAGCACCACCGATCGCAACTCATCTGATTCCGCCCCCGCGCTGGTCCAGTACTGCGATGCCCAACGGCACAGCTCAGCCTGAGCTTTTTCTCTCATTGCGTTGGAGGCAATATCGCCAAGCCCAGCTGCAGGAACGCCGCCACTGTCGCCATGCCTCTCATCGCTGGCAACCGTCAACGCCCGCAGAACAGACCCATCATGACCATGCAGCAAGGAACCAAAAGCCATGCCCAGGTCAAGATAACGAGTACGATCATCGGCCCACGTGTAACACCCATCGGCGGCCTGCCAGACGGGCATACCTGGCAGAGAATATCCTGGGAACCCTGAGGTCATCGCCCTCGCAGCCTGAAGATACGACCAAAAACATCTGCTGCTACGTGACCTGCCACTCGAGGGTTCTCGCGCAATCGCCTCATTGAATACTCGTACCAACGAGCGCCAAATGGAACGTATACGCGCAGAGGATGACCTTCAGAGAGAACCTGATCTCGAAGCTCCTCCCGAACACCAAGAAGCATCTGATACTCGTAGCGGTCAACTCCGATTTCATACTCCTCAACTAGTTTGGCAGTTGCGTGAATCAACTCCTCGTCGTGGGTCGCCCATGCAACGTGGCATCCAGCTTCGATTAGCGTGCGAGACAACTCGACATAGCTCTGATTGAGGCTCTCACCGCTCTGACATGCCCACTCCGGTGGTTCAATGTAGATGC
>CAYTTD010000196.1:0-4520 GCA_964440595.1 uncultured Gaiellales bacterium | reverse complement strand
GAGCCGCGCGCTCCATCTTTTCCAATTCCGGTAAGGATGATCGATGTGAGGCTACCCCTCCAGCTGTCTGCAGCGTACTGTAATGCCATGTCGATTGACGGGGTGTTACCGGGAATATGGTTGTCTTCGGTAAACGTCATTAGATCACCATTGATACAGATGTGATGACCAGCCGGCACTACATGCACTCGGCCCGGCTTGATTCGCATATCGTTTCTGACAGCCGCCACCGGAACCGCACACACGTCTTCCAGGCGACGTGCAAATACACCACCCATACTCTCTGGAAGGTGCTGCAGAACAAGAATTGGGGATCTGAATCCAACAGGCAACTTTGTTAGCAATTCCGTAATCGCACGGGGCCCACCGGTTGATGCGCCAATGATGATCAGGTGCTTGTCTGGGGCACCGACGATTGAGCTTGATTTAGGCTCTGGTGCATTCTCACCAATCTTGTAATCAGGAGTGCCAACAAGAGGCCTTGTGGATGGTGTGTCAAGCGCTGCAATCTCGATCACAGATTCTTCAACGCTTTGCAGAAATTCACCTGGCGTCACGTCAAGGCCTGGCTTACCAAGGCATGCGAGAGCTCCTTTGGCAAGCGCTTCTAACGCCGTCTCACTCTCGTTTTCTGTCGTGAATGCACTGACTACAAGCACACGGCTCTTCAGGTGAGTCACTGAATCAAGCACTTCGATCCCATGGCCGTCTTCCAACCGCAGATCAAGAATGATCACATCAGGCTGGTGGATACCGGCAAGTTCAATTGCCTGGCGACAACTCCCGGTGACTGCCACGACCTTTGCTCGGCCATGCTTTTCAATCCCGTTGGTAATCATTCGTTGCATGAACGGCGAGTCTTCAGCGAGAAGCACCCTGACTGGCTTTGCGTCGGAGATGGGTTCATCCTGATCAGGCCGCACGTCTCATTTCCTCCTGAGCCTCAAACAGCATCAACCTGAACAGAGCCTTCAAAACCTGTGGATCAAATTGTGTACCCGCGTTTGCTGCCATCTCCTCTAGAGCCGACTCAGTCGACATTCCAACCGCATAGCCTCTGTCTGCCGTCATGGCGTCGAAGGCATCAGCCACAGTAATGACCCTTGCGCCAAGAGGAATGCGATCGCCCGCAAGCCCGGTTGGATAACCCATTCCATCAAATCTTTCGTGGTGGTATAACACCATCTGCCTGATTTCTTCAGCTCCATCAATACCACTGAGAATCGAGTATCCGATGTCACAGTGCTTCTTGATCTTCTCCCACTCATCCGCGGTCAGGCGCTCGCGCTTTTTCAACACCTCGGCTGGAATGGCAATCTTTCCCACGTCGTGCAGCAATCCTGCCAATGCGATGTCATCGATTGTTGACTGTTGGAGATTCATCTCATTGGCAATGTAGACGGCGAGATCAGATACGTTTCTTGAATGTGCATGCGTATAGCCGTCGACGGCGTCGACTGCGGTTGCAAGCGTCTCGCCGAGGATGCGCAGCACATCACGATAGGGGATTGCCCCTGCAACCTCGTAATTGGCTGCCCAAACCGTTGTCCGCCCACGCCCGCCCTGCTTTGACGTGTAAAGGGCTTCATCGGCGATCTTCATTACTTCTTCCGGAAGGTTTCCTTTTACGTCGCTGAACTCGGCGATCCCACATGAGATCGTCAGGTTGCCACACTTTGAAGGAGCCTCATTGTACGAATCCACGAGGTGAACTCTCACATTTTCGATCACAACTTCCATGTGCGCTGAGTCAATGTTTACACCACAGATCACAAACTCATCGCCGCCAATCCGAAAGCATTCGATTGCTCCGACCGACATGAATGGCTTGGCACCTTTTGCCATCGACTCTGCCAACCTTATGAGTGCATTGTCTCCCTCTGCGTGGCCGTAGCTGTCGTTGATCTGCTTGAAGTAGTCGCAGTCAATCACAGCAACGCTACCCTTGCTGCCTGCATGCCTCTCACCCATCGCGCGATCAAGTGCCCTCCGGTTGCCGAGCCCTGTCAACTCGTCAACAAGCACCTCATTGGAGAGCTTACGCGCACGATGCCAGAAAACTAGCATCCCCACAACTGCAGCGCAGAGCAATGCAATGATGATTGTCAGTATCAACGCCGTCATATGGTAAGTCAGGCTGCCCTTCCAAATCTCTGAGCCATTCCGGAGAGATCTTCTGCAGTGCGAGCAAGATCCACCACGGCCTCGGCAATTTGCTGGGTTGTCACAACTGTCTGCTCAGTGGACACATTTACCTGTTGAGTCGCAGCGAAAGACTGGTGCGCGATTGCTGCAACCTCAACGATTGCCTGCTCGACCTCACCTGCGCCTTCCGTGAGCCGTGATGACATCTCGGCAATCCGCGAGACACACTCAGTGACGTTTTCCACCGATCGATGAATTTCATCAAATGCAACTCGGGATGACTGGGAAGTGTCAGAGGCACGTTCCACCAGCTTTAGCCCTTCCTCCATCGCTGTAACTGCGTTGTCGGTCTCGGCCTGAATCTCAATCACCAACTGCTGGATGTGTCCGGCTGCTTCGCCCGACTCCTCAGCCAACTTGCGCACCTCGTCGGCAACGACTGCGAAACCTCTGCCCTGCTCTCCTGCTCGTGCGGCTTCGATTGCCGCGTTAAGGGCCAAAAGATTCGTTTGCGATGCGATGCCAGTAATCGTATCGACGATCGCATCAATTCCCTTGGAGCGTTCACCGAGTGCATGTACGAGCCTAGCTGTCTCTTTCACCGTAGACGCAACCTTCTCCATGCTCTCGGCAGCGTCATCGCTGGTGTCCATGCCCAGGCGAGCACGCTGCCTAGCCTCATCAGTCAGTCGGTCGGCCTCCTCTGCATCTGCAGCCGTTCGTCTCACATCATGGGTCATCTGTTCAACGGTCCGCTGCGTGCGCTCAACAGTCTGCACCTGCCTATCTGCACCCATTGCGATCGAGTTCAATGCCATCGAAATCTCGCCCATTGCCGCACCGGTCTGCTGTGAGGTTGAAGCAACCTGCTGTGAAGCAATCGATAGCGTATCTGATGAACCAACCACGCCTTCAATCAGATTTGACAGGTCATCGAGAAAGCCATTTACGGTTAGCGATAGATTCTGAACTTCGCCCGTTCCGCCATCCCTTAGTCGATGATTCAGAACAATACGTCCGTCTACAATCACGCCATCCAGATCCTCGCCAAGGTCCCTAAGTGGATAGAGCACTTCAGTGCGAATCATCCGTAACAGAAACCATAGAAACGAAGTCACTACCAATGTAGTGAAGCCCTGAACCGCAAGAAAAACCATGCTCCAGGACGTAGCAAGTGCGAAGATGAATGGAATGGTACATGCGAGAGCGACTCCTCCTACACCATATGTAAGCCACTGGTCGAGTCGTTTTGTTGACCTTTTTTTCATGCTGCCTCAGCTCCATATTCGTCCTGGGTCAGCGGCCGGGTTGGCCCGCTGATCGTGTCTTCAACCGCAGTCAAAACATTCATGTCGAGCATCGCCACAAGCTGGTCGCCATAATGGAAGGCGCCAAGCATTGCGGGATGTACCAATGCATTCGAGCTCCTCACTTCATCCGATTCGATTGTTGTTACCGTGACAACGTCATCGACAGCGAGCCCCACGGAGCCACTGCTCGTATCACACAACACAATCCTTCGAAGCTCTGAGTCATGAAGATCGTGAGCCAGGTTCAGCGTCACCCGGAGGTTTCTTACCGGAAGAATCTCTCCGCGTACGTTGATCAACCCCATGACATCATTGCCGCCACCGGGCAGGCGCCTTGGCTCGCTGAATGGGATTACCTCCCTGGCATGATTTGTGGGCAGGGCGTAATAGTCACCGAGTAGCGATAACACGACAACTTGTTGTGATTCTTTGGAACTGCCCGACAAAATGGCATCCTCCGGCTTGTGAAAGTTCACTTCTGGCAATGCATCGTCACTTGTCGGCAACTACTTTAGTCAGCAGATATTGCAATGAATTCTCATTTAAGTTGAGCGAGACATTGGCCGATGCTCCGGCGAATGAACATCCATCAGGTAACACCGAGGCAGCGAGTCATGTTGGAGCGGGCGATCAATGTTGCCACAGAGGGTGCTGCACTCTCGCTTTCAAGACTGCTTGGGGTTCCGGTTGATACTGGCGATACGTCGTTCGAAATCATCTCACTGGAAGATGCCATGTGCAGGCTTGGTGAGACCACACACGATGTGCAGGTTGTCTACCTTGACTCGCTCGGTGACATAGAGGGACAGATGCTGCTGCTCGTACCATCAAATGCACTAGCCGGTACCGTCTCGCACCTCACCGGCAATGTTGCAGAGCTTCAAACGGATGCCCTCGGCGAGCTTGGAAACGTCGTACTGACGACTTACATCAACGAGTTATCGCGTTTGACAGGACTCAGCTCTGAGCCAACTCCTCCTCTCGTTGCCACCGACAGCTCACAGGCGGTACTCCAGATGCCAATCGCCAAAGCGGCTGGCGACAGAGATGTTGTTGTGCACTTCG
>CAYTTD010000195.1:0-4543 GCA_964440595.1 uncultured Gaiellales bacterium | reverse complement strand
AACGGTACATTCGTGAACAACGAGCGGGTTGAAAAACACACAGTTGTTCACGGTGATGAGATTCAGATCGGGAAGTATAAGTTTACTTATTTGGCGGACTAGCCGGGATTGGCTGTCGGCATAGGTATTTGACGAGTTTGTTTTCAGGGAGGAATTCAAAAGATGACGAGGAGAGAACCGCTTCGGATCGGTCAGGTGTGCGATTCATTGAAGGAAGAATTTCCTGATCTGAGCATCTCAAAGCTACGGTTTCTTGAAGAGCAGGGCTTGGTTACTCCAGAGCGAACTCCCGGTGGATACCGCATGTATACCGACGAGAATATGCGCGAGTTGCGGAGCATCCTTACGATGCAGCGCGACGAGTTCCTCCCGCTAAAGGTGATTCGCGAAGAGTTGAAGAAGCGCCTTGGCAGTTCACAGGCCCGCACCCTCCAGGGCGCCAAAAAGATCTCACTAACCGGTGCAGAGGAGATGGTTCCTTTTGACGTCGTAGTAGAACGGCTCGGTGTTCAGCGTGAGTTTGTTGAGGAGTGCAGACGTAGTGGCGTAGTTGTCGGCCAGAAGAACGCCGATGGCAGGATCCTGTTTTCGGTTCGCGAGGCCGGGATCGTTCAGGCCAGCATGCAGATGCATCGGCTTGGGCTGGGAATTCGGCACCTGAGACAGGTTCGAAGTGCTGTGTCTCGGGTTGCTGGTCTGGTAGAGCAGTACGCTGCAGCAAGACTGAGAATGCCGGACGAAGAGGCAAGGAAGCAGGCCGTTGGGCACGTTGAATTGTTGGCGAGCTCTCTTGTTGAGTTCATTCGCCTTTCGTTTATGGAGGACGTAGTCGTCATGTCGAGGCGAACTTTTTTGCAAAATGAAAAGTCGAAGGTGAATGAAAACCTGGTAGGAGTTGGAGGAAGCTCAAATGAAAGGGTCGACTGTGGTGAGTGATTCAACCAATCTGATTCTGGAGGACATGATCAGGGACGTACCTGACTTTCCCAAGCCAGGGATAATCTTCAAAGACATCATGCCTCTTTTGGCGGATGGTCCGGCATTGAAAAAAGTAATTGACGACCTGGCCGAGTTCGCCGCACCATTGAAACCCGACATCGTTCTGGGTGCTGAGGCGCGCGGATTCATTCTTGGATCGGCGCTTGCTTATCGACTCGGTTGTGGTTTTGTGGCTGCTCGCAAGCCAGGAAAACTTCCATATACCACGGTGTCTGCTGAGTATGCAGTTGAGTATGGTGTTGACTCGCTTGAGATGCACGTTGACGCTATTGGTGAAGGGCAGAGGGCATTCGTTTGTGACGATCTTCTTGCAACGGGTGGCACGTCAAAGGCCAAAATCGAGTTGGTTGAGAGGCTCGGTGGCACGGTGTGCGGTTTGGGCTTTGTGATTGAGCTTGAGTTTTTATCTGGACGTGAAAAGCTTGCCGGATATGACATCTACTCGCTGATCAAGTACTAGATCTGAGATTGATCTGGGGGAGTTTGATCTCCTGGAAAATGATTTGACTCAAGCAATTTACGGGTATTGTCGATCAATAGATATGCACCTCTTCGTAGGGAGATGTAGCTTATGTTTGATCCAATAACCAACAGATACTTATTCAGGTGCCCTTCGACTGGCAATAACATCAAGGTGCCCGTTAGTGAGTTCAGGGTTATCAGGAGGCTGCGCGGTGCCACGCAACCGGCAGTATTTCGTGTGCTCTGGCATTGCACTTGCGGTGATAAGCATGAGTCACTGGTGACGCATGACGCGCTGGACTGGCAGCCCCTTATCTATGACGTTCCTGACACATTTGTTGACCTCATGACTGGTCGCACGGACCTTTTGTCCGCTGAGCTCGAGGACCACGCGATGAGGCACCTGTGCAATGGCGACTGGCCGTGGGTATTCTGGTGTCATCCAGAATCGTCTCCCCAGCCTGGCTACCCCTCAAAGCTTCGCGTTGTCACACCGGAGAGGGATGCCACTGGTCGAATTGGTGTACTTGTACGCTGCGCATCGTGTGATCGGCATACCGTGAATTTTGTGTCACGAGATCACCTTGACGTGCCATTTCATAATGACCAGGCCATTGGCTACCTTGCTCACCTGATGGATGGAGAAACAGTGAGCGACGAGGAGTCTTTCAGACACGAGATCTCTATCTGGTCACATCGACAGGTCTGGGGCGAGCTGTAACTTTTCTTTTTTGCTCTGACCGCTTTACAGATCGAAGGGGAATACCGATGTTCCATGCGTGAACGAGTATGCACGAACATTGACGGTGCCTGAATTTGAACCAGGTGTTATACGCAATCGTGCTTCAATCATGTGTTTTTGTTGCACACTCGTAACTCTGTTCTTCTTTTTCTTCCTGACAGTGGATCCAGCGACCGCTGTAACTGAGGACGAGGTCACCGGCGGTAAAAATTCTGCGCAGGCTACGGGGGTTGAGTCAGAGGCGCCAGTAAAAAAACCGCAGACTCGCCGCCAGAAGCGTCTCGAGAAGTTTCACGAGCTCGAGCGTGAAGAGGCGCGAATCAAGCGCAAGCTGCTGGCTCGTCAACACCTGTTGATCGCAGCACTCGATATGCAGGATCAGGCGCAGGTCAGATACTCGGATGCGTTGACTGCACTGCAGAACCATCTGGTGGCCATCTATAAAAAGGGTGAGACGGATACCTTTGCGATGCTTCTTGCAACACGAAGTGCTGATGAGGCAGTTGACACCGTAGAGCTTGCGGCACAAATCACTGAGCACGATCGAAAGATCGTGAACGAGTACTTTGAAGCAAAGGATAAGGCTGACGAGATTGCCATCAAAGTAGAGCTTGAAAACGAAAAAGTAGCGGAGGCCGAATCGAGTCTGTCTGAACTGAATGGAGAACTTGAGACCCTCGAGGATCTTCTAAGAGGTAAGACACGTAGTGGTCGGCCGGTCAACGCCAAGAACTTTTTCTTCACGGACTCGGCTGAAGCCCTTGATTCTGCGGACTCCTTGAATCTGAATGCCATTAGTGCTGGGGCGGTTGATGACAGTGTGGCGACAGATACTCAGACGCAGCCTGATGATCTCGAACCGACGGGAGACGTTGAGGTTGGTCTTGCATCCTGGTACGGCGCAGAGTTTCATGGCCAGCCAACCGCAAACGGTGAAACATTTGACATGTTTGCAATGACGGCAGCGCATCGAACGCTTCCAATGGGTACCTGGGTTCGAGTCACTCTTGCTGAGACCGGAAACAGCATTGTGGTGAGAATCAATGATCGTGGTCCTTATGTTGACGGAAGGATTATCGACCTCTCCTACATGGCGTCAACCACTCTTGGCATGGACTCTGTTGAAGAGGTCATGATTGAGGTTTTGAAGTCGCCGAGTGAAAGCGGGAAGTAGCGACGTTTGTTGCTGCTTTTGATTAGTGAACGTTTCTGATGACGCGTTTACCTGAGCGTTCCTCCGACGCTCAGGTTTAAACTGCAGATGCGCGTCCTGCGCATCAGAGTCATCTGCAACGTCCACTAGTCAAAAGCAATTGTGTGGTGGCATTTGCAAACTGGGTCGTTTTTTTGGTGTTGGGTGTTGTGATTGGCGATTGTCGGGTGTATCTCTCGCGACATTCGCTGGTTTGGTGGGGTTTTTTGAAATTGGTGTCTGGTGAGCGGTTCTCGGGCAGGAGTTTGGTCGTTGCTGGCGAAAAATATTACACAAAGTAATGTGAATTAAGGTTGGCAATGAACGATCGGGCATCTTCGGTGGAGGTGCCTCCTACCTTTCGACGGGTGGTGTGGGGCATTTTAGTGGCAGCCGCCGCAATAGGGTGGCTGCTTGGTGCTGCCGTGCCTGGCAACGCATTTCTGCTTGTATTCTTGCCCGCAGTAATGGGTGCAAGCTTTTTTGGCAGAGTGTTTGCCATTCCTGCGGCTATGGTCTGCGCAATCATGTTTTTCGGTGAAGCAGGCGTGGTGTCGCTCGCTATTTCTGCTGTGTTGATTGTTGTTGGCGAACGCACAAATCAGCTTCGCCATAGGCTTGGCAGATTTGCAGAGCGCTCATTCACCGACCGGCTTACCGGCCTATTCAATTATGACTTCCTGCAGGCGCAAGTAAGGCATGAGGTTGATCGCGTTAGGCGTTACGGTGGTTCATGCTCACTCATAGTCATGGACCTGGACAACTTCAAGAAATTCAACGACACCTACGGACATCAGGCAGGTAACATCCTGCTAAAGGCTCTTGCGGATACCGTTCGCGCCGAGAAGAGGGATTCAGATTTTGCAGCGCGGTTTGGTGGTGAGGAATTTGTGGTGCTGGTTCCTGGCGACGCTATGGAATCTCTACGGCTTGCTGAACGAATACGGATCGCCACTGAAGATCTACAGCTACCGCAGCTGCCGCCAGGAGGAACCGTTACCGTAAGCATTGGTGTGGCTTCCTATCCCGATCAGGCAAGCAACGCTGCAGAGCTGTTCGAACGCGCTGATCAAGCGCTGTATCACGCGAAGAATACTGGTAAGAACCGTGTAATTGTCTGGCCAAACTCGCGAGTTCGCGTTCGCACT
>CAYTTD010000194.1:0-4544 GCA_964440595.1 uncultured Gaiellales bacterium | reverse complement strand
GCGGATTCTCACTGGTCGAATTCACAATAGCTGCTGTCATTGTCGTAGTGGTACTTGTCGGCGCATACACTCTTTTCTCAGGAGCAGGTAAGACGCAGGCACAGACGGCACTGCGATCTAAGGCTGCCAACGCCACTGAGCGCATCGGCGAACGGCTTCAGGCCGATGCCAAGTGGATTACGGATGACTGTAAGTCGGCATCTGGGTGTGAGTTCAATGCTGCAAAGAAGAACGAATATCTTGCCGGCTATCTCAAGAACTTTGACAGTGGTTCAATCGATATCGCGGCGTCCAGCATTGTCGCAAAAGGTGTTGATAGCAAAGTTGATGGCACCGGAGCAAGTGACGCGGATAACAACGTAACAGACTTCATTCGCGTGACAATCACAATCGTGCTTACCGACGAATATGCAAAGAAGATGGGAATCAGCGGCGACGGAAAGATCTTCACAACTTCATACACTGTGGATCCATCGACGATTGGCCGCTCCACAGGCACGGTAAAAGTCTCTGCGTGCCAGATCGTCAATCAGCATGACGAGCGAATGAACCTGAGTGGATGCGTTGGATCGAACCCTTCCAAGGTGATGGCCAGGCAGCCCGAGCCATGCAAGCCACTGACGGGAGTTTGGCAGCTTGAGTGCAACAGCTCATTCAAGTCAGCCAAGGCCTATAACCCCTACTATGCATCGATGGCTGCAAAGCCCATTAGCAATATCAAGTTCACGATCAGCTACCCTGCAAAGGATCCCGTAACTGGAGAAGAAGTAATCAAGACCAGGCACAGCGACTTCAATGACGGGTTTGACAAAGCGTCAGCTACATGGATCTTCAGAGGAATCCCCGCTGGAGTCGCCAACATCGCGGTTGACAAGTCGAGCGTACCTTCACACATCGAACAGTGGATGTCGCACTCCGTGCCTACGGGTGATGAGATATCCGTACAGGGCAAGAAGCAGTCTGATGCACTCCTCGCATTCAGGCCAAAGACCGGCGTCGGCAAGTACAAGGTAAATTTCACCAGGACCGTAAAGATCTACACGATTCATACGAAGACGATCACTGAAGGGCCAACGTCTATTGGATCCACTAAATCCAAGAAGTGCTATGACATTGATACATGGTTTTTTTCGTTCACTTACTGCCCTCTTGTAGTTGAGACTCATGCCACGCGTGCGATTCGCAAACACGTGGCGTATGTCACTGGCCCTGTACTGAAAACTTACGGTGGCCCCGCCTGGAATGGGTGGGTAGCGATGGAACCTAAGCCATTTAGCCGGCACGCAGAAATTAAGTCCGGCAAGTACATGGTGCCACAATACTCTGAAAAAGTTACCTGGAAGGAAGGCGATCATCCAACCAGTGTTACGATAAGCGGCTTGCCAACTGGCATGCACAGCCTCCCGGTGCAGGTTTCACCATTTGGCTATGAGGCTGGTGACCTGGACGGTAATCTTGGCACCAGAACCGTTTCGCATAAGTGTTTGCCGGGAGGATCTGACGCAAAATACTGCAACAAGTTTGCCTATATTTCGCCGGATCCGGCATCCCTCGGCGAAGCAAACGGAGAAACCACATTCCACAGCAACGACGGAGAGTGCATAGTCGTGAACGACACACCGGCACCAATCAGTTCCGGCGTCGTGGGGCCAGGCAAGGCGACAAAGTGCAAGTTCAATCTCCTGCCTGGCAAGGTAAGCAAATCGTTTTCAACGCCTGGATACAACATGCTTTATCAAGTAGATGCCAGAACGTGTATCAAAGTCGTTCTCACTGGACCGAGCGTTTCGGCATCCAATTACAAATGTAATCCATCCACGGGTGGTTGGACCACTATCTGGAAACCTGCAGCTCCAACAACCGACAGCGTTCCTGGCACGACACCTTCTGTCACAGCCACTGCCGTCCACGGCGCTGGTGAAGGCACCGGATCTGCCGGCGGCGGCGGCTTCTCCGCATCGGCAAACTAACATTCGGAATGCATAAATAGTCGACTACTAATCACGTTGGAGTTGACTTAGTTGCCCAATAGGCAGGCGCTTTCAAATGAAATTTGCAACAACCGTTTGAAACCACACAAATTTTTTCTCATGAAAAAGACTCGCCTAGATTGGGCGGTGCCTAGGCTTTGGGACGTAAGGCTATGAGCGTACATTTGGGGTGCGAATTAATTGCTCCCAAGGCGACTTTTGATCAAATACGAGATAAAACTCGACCTAGGACGAGGAAAATTGCTAATCCGGTTCCATGACAAGGTTCCATGACAAGGCTCCACGACAAGGCACACAATCGAATTGCAACCGACCGAAAACCAAGTACATGTTGCAACCACCAGTTGAATCCGCCGCAACAAAATTAACACGGACGAGCTGGACCATGCCCAGATATAGCGCGCACGCGCAAATCGTGGACCACGCTCAGAGCGAACGCACAAACCACGCACCAGATTCAGAGCAACCCGATAGATCGTGCACACCCGTACACATCGACCGCCATTTGTAACAGTCCGAGCCCTACGAATCCCACAAATCATTCCGCACAATTCAATAGCCACTTGAAACAAACCCCGCCCCGCAACTCGACATACCGGTAGGCCGTGAAGTCGCGGAAACTGGGGATGCACGCCAGAAAAGCGTGTTATTGCTGGGGATTCCATTGACGAAGGCCTTGAACCATCGTACCTTTGAAGCGGGGTATGTCGGGGGATTCACTTGAGGATTCCCAATGGTCGATGCCAGGCCATGCGACTTGCACCGGGGATGAGAAGATGGGGAAGTTGATTTGACTGGCAAATTTTGCCTGTAAAATCAGCTGTTTTTGCAAGTGAGGCAAGTTGGAGGCAATGCGATAATGACGCCCGCGGGGGGCATAGGTAATGGAGTCGGGATAACCCCGAGCTTCAACGCTGCAAGTGCAGGATCAACTCCTGCCGTCGGTGCAGCGCCTACAGCCGCGCCTGCACCTCCGAGCGCAATCACCTCCTCCACCAATCCTCTCGCCCCATCACCACAGCAGGCAGCTCTCGCAGCGGATGACCTTGGCAAGCTTGGGCTCGTGATGATCAGCGTGCCACCGAGAATGCCCCACGAGGCGCCACTTACCGCACCAAAACGTGCGGCAGCAAGATTTGAGCAGCCTCGGCGACAGGAAGGTGGTGCCTCACCGATTGCGTCGTCGTCAATACGCGAGGCCGCCGTTGGCGCCGATGCTTTAGGAACTCCACCAAGCGAAGCAGAAGGATTTGAAGGTCACGGTTCATCACAGGGTACGGCAGGTGCAGAGAGCCTGCCCGAAGCTGCTGATCTCGTAGCCTTTACACGCACACCGCGTGGCGAGATCGTCTATCTCGAGAGATCTCGCTGGGACGATCAAATCAAGCAGAGCCACATGCAGAATCCACCGTCGGCTCGTGGAAAGCGAACCACCACATGGTGGCCTGTTACCTACTCGGCGACCGGCTACCAGACGATGAGCGAACAGCAGGTGGTTGCAGCCATCATGGATGCTGCCCGGCACGGCATCTGGCAGAACGCACCCAAGGGCACTCGGCTCGCAGTTTATGCACTTCCAGAGCACCAGGCACAGCGCTTCGGTGTGAGTGAGGTCAATGTGTCAACTGCTCCCGATGGCAGAATCCTGAGTGCGTATCCAACTCGCGGTAGCAATGTTCTTGCCGTACGCGAGGCAGGTAGCTAAGCCTCAGCCCGTAACAGGCGGGATCAGGACTGCCTATTCTTGATCAGAACTATCTAGCGAGTCTTGAAGGTAGCTGTTTTGGAGAATGCCGACCAGTTTCCGTCAGAGTCCTTGGCACGAACCCGGATCACATACTTGGTTCGTCGCTTCAGATGTGTGAGCTCCGCACCTGGCTCTGTTAGTGATCCAAGCACCTTCCACTTCATCTTGCCATTCTTCTTGATGCGCATGTAGATGTAGTAGCTCGAAACACCAACATCATCAGTTGACGCTGCCCAGGTGAACACAAGCTTTTTCTTCCCCCGTGAAAGCAAAGTTGGCTTTCCAGGGCGCGTTGGAGTCGGGTCAGCAGCCGAGCCTGTTGGCGTGCGACCTGCGATTGCCTCAGCTATCCACGTCCGATAATTTGCGATCCTGGTGTATACGCCGTAAGTTGATGATGCGCAGCTGTAGCCCCGGCTGGTGATGCCTGCAAGCCGATAGCCGCCCGCACCATCGCTTACCAGCAGTGGACCACCACTGTCGCCCTGACAAGTGTCTCGACCGCCACCTTCGACAGTTGCGTTACCCAGCACGCTGCCACAGATCATCATCGATGGTACAAACGCCGTAGCCAAACCTCCACTTGATTCAGCCGCCGAGCATTCTGCATCGCTCTTGATCGGCACCGTTGTCTCACGCACAACTGCAGGTGAGCTTCCCGAGTCACCCGGAATGGTATTGCCCCATCCTGCAATCCATGCTTCCGGCACACCGGCTCCATTGCCCCACATACCGTCTTCACCCTCCTGGACAATGCGCATGGGAGACGCAGCAGATGGAGTTGAAAGCTTTATCACGGCAACGTC
>CAYTTD010000193.1:0-4567 GCA_964440595.1 uncultured Gaiellales bacterium | reverse complement strand
CCCAGTGAGATCAACTTCTCTTTTCCCAGCCAGCGATACTTGTAGCGCCACCACTTACCCCCTGAAGGTTGAATCAGCAAAAACAAGCCGCTGCCATCAGGCAATTTATAAGGCTTTTCTCTAGGTTTCGCGCTGCGTACGGCGAGATGAGAGAGAGGCATGGGGGTAACTCACTTTCCGGCTAGGGGAGTTACCCCCAAATCTACCCCCATGTGGGGGTAACTTTCTTGAAACGTCGTTGGACGCTGCCGGATATGATTACCACATAAAGTGTATATAATCTATAGTATTTCTGGATGTTATAGGACGTCCTCGGACGAGGTTTTGGCTGGGGGACTAGGATTCATATTTGAAGCCTAACTTATTGATCCACCTAAGTTAGTTTAAGTGTGGACTTTGCAGTTACCCCCAAAAATACCCCCAGGTAGTGAGGTTAGGGGGTATTAGACCAGGGGAGCTGGCGGACAAAATTGACCTTTAAGTCACATGGAGCGGGAGGCTCCTTGGTAATTACCCGTTTGCCCAGATAAAAGGTCGGCACGAAACGCTGTTGGCGATAAGACCAGTTCCACCACTCCAGCACCCCATCTGCCTCGACTAATAAGACAGCATGGTAGCTCCACTGCCATGTTGCGCTTGTATTGCCCCCACCGCTGTACGGGGTTTGCATCCGTACCCCATGCAAGTCCATTAGGCTTGTGACCGACCTGTAGCGCTCTCTGTTGTAGCCTTTAACCTGGAGACAATACGAACGGTTATCAGCCGTTGCCTCCGCCTGCCATGCGACGATGCCGATATTAGCATATGACCAGATAAACAGCCCGGCAAAAGTGCCGCCACCCAATAATAAGACCGCATAGCGGTAAAAGGTGACATGAGCCACCTCAGCTTTTTTCCAGGGCGAAAGAAGAAGTATGAACAAGTCAATGGGAAGAACCCACGCGATACGGGCAAGAATTACCGCTATTGCAATGAGATGTCCGAATAATACGGCCAAAAGGCCGAGAACAAACATAGCTGCAATATGGAATTGAATAAGCCGCCGCACCCAAATGTAACTTGAAACTCGCCATTCTGATTTTGCTACCACAGACCATGCCAGCATCGCCAAAGGAGCAAACATAATCCCAATACTTAATAGCAAACCGAAGACACTCCAGCTCCCGCCAGAACTATGATGTATGCTCCAGATAAAATAAGAGATCGAAACAGCACACAGCAGCGCACCGGCTAATGACCGACCCCAGTTCAGGATTATTCCAGCGACGCGAAAACCATTGCTTGCTGGCGCGGAGGAATTCACGCCGCTATCTCCGCATCAGGGTTTCCGGCGCTCAGGGCGTTCATCCAGGCAAGGCAAAGTTCACGGGAGCGGTAGGAGCCATAGTGTGCCGTCTCTTCCCGTTCGACGATGGGGAAGGTAGAATAGATATAGCGCACATCATCACGCTCCGTGATCCCGTAGAGGATGAAATAGAGCGCATCGAGCTTGGCGCGAAGTTTAAGGCGGCGCTCGTCGTTCCAGATAAACGGTGGTTTGACATTGCCTTGCTTGTCCACATAGCCCATGTCGCGGGCAAAGGGAGCCATATCATGCGCCGTATAGGTGAGTTCCAGCACAGCCTCGCGGACAATCTCCGCGGCGATTTTGGTACCAAAGCGGATTTTACCGTAAATCTCCGGCGGAATAATAGGAAGTTGTTCGAGGATGAACCAGTTAAGGTGCTGTCCTTGAATTTTCTGTCTCGCTACAAAATCAAACGCGATAGAATTCATATTAGCCAACAAAACTGAAGCAAAACCAATATTATCAGACTCAACCAACACAATTGGAAAAGTATTGCCGACACCAGACAGTGGAATAATCGAAGCGATCATTGAGCGGAGGTTGGTCGGGGCGGTTACATCCTTGAAGCCTAAAAACCACTCTTTCTGATTGGGAATCCCCGCCGAATTTCTTGAAACCCAAAACTGCGGCGTGGGCAGCCAATTTGGGTTTTGATGCTGCTCAAGGGTTGCCGATTCCGGCTGGGCAGGCCGATGCTGATTTTGTAGATTGACAACCACGCTGGCAGCACGATGGTCATAAGCCTGCACCATCTTGCCTTCATAAAGCGGCACCCATTCCCCGGATTTGCTCTGCCAGCGATTGCCCCCAGTCGGCCAGGCACCTTCCTTCTCTTCCAGTTCCTGCCGTGTACGAAACAGGCCGGAGTCATTGGTCATATGAAACATGGTCGAATAACGCACCGGCCAGGACTTTTTTTCGCTTCCCTGCGAGCGATCCACCAGCACCGGCAAACGGCTGTAAATAGCAGTGGTCAAATTCGCATCGCGGCGGGTGCGGAAGATAGGCGCGGTGCCGGTGTTCGGGTTGACCTTGGCAAAATCATCGGCTGAAAGAGCAAAGCAGCGCTCAGGGTCTTGCAGTTCCTTCACATCATGCAGGAAGAACGAGAGTCTGGAGCCTTCAAACCGCCGATCCTTACCGCCGCCAATCATGGCGCAAAATTTGAACGAATTATGCACATCTGGGAAGAAAATACCTCTATTCTCGAAGTCGTAGAGCGCCTTCAATCGCCCTTTGGTGGCAATAGATTTGAAGAAATTGGCAGCGGTTTTATCTGAAGCAATGCCCGATGGTGTTAAAAGCCCGACAACTCCATTGCGCTTGACCAGCCTATAGGCCTGCTCGACAAACAGCGAATAGATGTTGATGTCCCCCGCCGATAATAAAGGATAATCGCCGCATCCACGGGCAATATTGCTGGCAGTCTCCGCCCGCTCCGCTGCCTTGAGGTATTCGTTATGCAGCGGGTCTTGAGCCTTTTCGAGTTTGGCGATCATTGTCTTGCGATCACTGGCGCGTTGCGCCAGGGCAATTTCGCGGCGGCGCTCAGCAAACCATTCCACCTCTTGCAGCTTCATACGGTCCCACGGTGGATTGCCGACAATCGCATCAAAGCCGCCGCGTGGCTCCAGGCTTTCCCAATCCTGCCATACGCCCGGAAATTCTACCTGCCAGTTGAGAAAAGCCTCTTCCGCGATCAGCTCTCGCGCCTGATCGAGTATGGCCTTAAACCGCTCGGCTTCCGCCCGGCCATTGGTGATTTTCGCCTTGCCCCGCGCAATGGCAATCGGATCACCAAATTGACCATCGAGAAACGCCCGTATTGCCAGCTTGTCTTCTCGTGCTTTTGGCTTCAGCCATTCAAAAGCGTGCAGCAATTTCAGAAACTTATCGAGCGGGTCGTTGGTAATCAGCACTCGATCATAAAGCACTGCCGATTTATGCACTTCGGCAATATCGGCATCAGGTAGCATAGAAATTTGGCTCATCCCCTCGGCTGCAGTTTGAGCCTGCCTTAGAGGTTCATGGAGCATCAATGCGCTACCCCAGGCAGCCACCATTCGTACGGCACGACTCTGCCACAGCCCAAACAACGAGTTGCCATGCCGCAAATGGTGATCGAGAAACGATAGCGGCGCTCCCACCGTGAAGGTGTGCAGCCATAGAGCCACTTTTGCCAGCTCCACCGCCATCGCGTTCTTGTCCACGCCATAGATGCAACGCTTAAGCACCATGCGCCGGACAATGTGACGATCATCAAGCTGGGAAGGGTCATAAACCCAGTTATTCTCTTGTGCGTTGTGCTCAATGGTGCGGCGGATGGTGGCGATCCGCTCCACCAGCGGCGAGATATATTCGCCCCATGTGACCATGCTCTGGCTTTCGGCAATTTCGGTAATCACCTTATCGGTGAGAATATCCACCAAGCTAACCAGAAAATGCCCTGATCCCATCGCCGGATCACAGATTGTCAGCTTCAACAGCTTTTCAGCAATGTCATGGTTTTTGAGAAGTTCGATCTTTTCCTCACTGTCCCGCTGGACGTTGGTGAGTTCTTCAACCTGTTTCTTGAAGTTATCGTGCTGGTCGGCAATCAATGGCTCCAGCGTTTCATTGATAATCAGCGAAACGAGGTCATCAGGCGTGTAGTAGCTGCCAGAGCCTTTGCGGGCGAAAATATTGGGACGCACCACCACCGCGCCAGTGTCATCACGCACCACCTCAAATTCCAGCAGCCGCTCATAAATCGAGCCAAGTTGCTGCACAGAAAGATCACGGTAGTTGATATATTTGCGGGTGCTTTCATCGTTCTGGAAGGACAGGGCATCAATCACATCGGCAATTACGGCATCGCCAATGCGGATGTCAGCCAATATGGGGGTGCGCTCGGCATCAAACAGCCCGCCATTGTAAGGAGGCAGGCCAATAGCATCGTCGCCATCGTCAATGGCGCGGCTCAGATTATCGAGGGTTGACCAGTAATTGCTTATGGTGGACGAAAAAACCTTGCCTTCGGACTTATTCCTATCAATTTCTTTGCGTATTTCGCGCAGCGAATATTGCTTGTAGCGTTCATCATTGACCGGCAAGAGGTCACGGTCTTCGGCATAGAGAATGAACAGCAGGCGATAGAGTAGGATCAGCGTGGCTTCTCGTACCTGTTGCAGGCTGTCATCCGGTGCGGCTTTGGCTATGGCACCGGCAAGGCCGGGAAAG
>CAYTTD010000192.1:0-4582 GCA_964440595.1 uncultured Gaiellales bacterium | reverse complement strand
GTACTTCATCGTGATTTTATGTTCGCCCTTGCCGGAATTGATTGAGGCCAGCGGCGCACTCTCCCAGGCAGCTGGATTGCCTGATCCAGCCCGATTCTCAACCGCCTACAACTCGCCAATCTGACTCCTCACTGCAATCAGGCTGTCTCGCTACGGTTGCAGATCAACCATCGCGTCACGAATCTGGGTGTTTTCGTCTGACAGTGCGTTGAGTTCGTCAGTTGCTTTTTGCAGGTCTGATCTGTGCGTATGAACCAGTCCCAACTCGTCCATTTCGGTGCCGCTTAGTGGCGTAGTATGAGAGGTCGGCCAGTAAGGAATTTCTCCAGACCTACGTGCTTTGCCTATGTAGATGCCGTCGCTACGCACAAAACCTGGGATCGAATACAGGTGTTCGTTCAGCGTTACCGGTTTTTCGGAAGTCTTCGGGCGTTTCCTGATTCCAGATGCCACTGTTATTTGCCGAGGGCTAGTGTCAACGGGCGCTTTAAGCAGGTGATATGCGTCCCCTGCAGGCGTTGATTCGTCTACGATCACGATCGTTGAGCCCGGCTGATCGGCAATAATGTTTTTCGCTGCACTTCTTGCGTCATCCAAAGATGTGAAGCCCTGGGGAGGACTCACCACTCGGTCAGGCACGAGTAGCAGCTCAATGAATTCGTACTTTGCTGTTGGTACCTTGGCAGAGGCTATGGGATGACCCAGAAAGCTTACCGCACGAGCGCTTAGGTTCTGCCCCCTGATCTGCGCCTCAATGAGCGTCTGACTGGCGTCGTCGAGCAACCCATTGTTCCAAAGGGTCGATCGTTGCCGGAGGAGGGCAATGGAGTTATCAGGGTTGGTGGTATCAAGAAGCCTGACACCGTTCAATGAATCTTCAGGCCCCTGTCGCAGCTCCTCGACCCTGGTGTTGAGTCTGGCTATCGCGTCCGAGTTTTCACCGACCCTGGTGCGGGCCGCCAGGATGAGTTCATCTGCTTCACCTGCAAGACTGTCAATGCTTTGGGTCAGCGATGCAGCATGGTTCAAGCTGGTGTCACCAATAACCTGCATGGCCGACTTTCCTGCCATTTGCCGTGCACGCATTACAATTTCTGAAGCCGATATGCTGGCCACGATCTCCCCTTGTCTAACCAGATTCCCCGTTATCCTGTCCTGGTATCGATTAATCAGCGCGGATTGGTTGCAGTTGAAAGGTTCGAAGATGATCTGTCAGGGGCAATCAAATAAGGCGCGCGCTGAGAATGTCTACGACGATCGACTCAAAGGTGAGAAACAGAGCCGTTAGGGGGGTGCGGAAGACCCACGGAAGCTTCAGACTGGCAAACCTGCTGACAACCAGAGCTACGATTGGCGTCAATATCAGGAGTGCAACAACTCCCCAGCGCAGAAAAACGAAGGTTAGAAAAAACTCAGCGCTTGTTGTCAACGAAACCAGGTAGGCGATGGGTGCAGCAATCGTGGTCACGGCAATTGAGAATGCAATAACCGTTCGAACGCTGTGTGCGCGGGTCTTCTCGCTGAACAGGTTGCTGGCTTTTGAGTCAGTCACTGTCGTCCAAACTCCTCGCTGATGACCGCATACTCAAGGCCTGGCTCAAGGTCAACGACCGTTATATCGGGCGGGCAGTTCAATCTGAAGCTCACCGTAGAAAAGCCAACACCGGCGCTCGTCCACACGTGGCGACCGCGACCACGGTCATAGTAACCCTTTGGCCATGGTTGGCTATAACGGGGATAGTTTCGCTCAGCAACCCATTCGCCAGCAACGGGTGAGCACACCTGTCCATGATGGGTGTGACCAGCGAGGTGGAGAAACTCGTCGTGCATTGTTCCAAGATACGGCTCGTGCCCCAGCACAACGCACTGGGCACCTGCCGGCACTTTTTCGAGGGCCTTCTTCGGGTCGGGCTTTCCATCCCAACAGCTGTCAATGCCAGCCAGCCACAGCTCAGGAACCAGCTCGACGCTCTTGTTTGTGATCACATTGACTCCTGCGTCTTCCAAGGCAGTTGTAATGTGTTTCGGATTTGTCCAGTGATCATGGTTGCCGAGTGTGGCAAACTTGGGCGTGTCTATCGATCCGAGAATCGGAGCCGCCCAATCAATGGCTGTCAGATCATCGCCAACATAATCTCCGCCGTAAAGAACAGCGTCAACGTCAGGCACCGCCTCTACCGCCTCAACTATCTCCCTGACGCTTTCCGCAGGAAACCAATCGTCGCGTGCATGGATGTCAGTGGCAAGAACAAAGCGATAGCGATTGTTGCACGGGATGCGAATGTGGCGAACTTCCAGCTGTTCAAGAGCCCTGCGGCGAAATACTTTCTGAAGTCCCATGATCTAAAGCTTACCTGTCAGTCGTAATTTTGGTGGATTGTTCTGTCAATTCTTGCGTAACAGCGAACTCAGCGTTGTCAGAGCCAAGTGTCCGTTTTCTTGCCCAATTCTTTAGCACTCGTCTAAACGTGTTACCCATGATGAGTTGAAGCATACGGGCTACATTGTACTTCCAGGGAATCACTATGACTGCTCGGTTTGAAGTTCTCCCCCGGCCCGTTGCAGCTCGCGCAACTACTCTCGCGACTCTGTTCACGTCGGTCATGGCGAACCGGCCCAATGTGCTGTTGACGACCCTGGCTTGGGGCCATCCCTCTGTTACCAGCGGACCGGGGTGAACTCCGACTACCTTTATGCCGTAGCGGGCCAGGTCACCATGCATTGCGCTGCTCCACGCTGTCAATGCGTGTTTGGTCGCGCAGTACAACGATGCAGTTGGCAATGAAATCAAACCGGCAATCGAGGAAATATTAACCACAACGGGATTGTCACCCATATGTAGAAGCTGCAGCAGTTGCACAGTCAGGTCGATTGGCGTTGTTACGTTAAGTTGTACTCGACTGCGCCAAAGTGCGACGTAAGATTCATCGTCAACCGGCAGGTAAGCTCCTGCCCCAGCATTGTTGATCAGCGCGTCGCACCGCCCCTCGTGTTGTTTCACGCTTTGAGCAACAAGTGTGGCTCCGGCCTCAGTTGAAAGATCTGCTTCGAGAATGCGACCAGCTGCCTCGGGAGAAGCTGCAATGCATAGATCCAGCGTTTTCTTTAGCTCGTTGGCGCGACGTGCTACCAGCACCAGATACATGCCGTTTTTTGCGCAGTGCAGCGCTACCTCGCGGCCAATTCCGCTTGAGGCACCAGTAATGACGGCAACGCGCTGATTCGAACTTTTTGAGTCTACTGAGGGGGGCACCATTCGAGGATATCGACTGCGTGCAGGCACCTGCAATCAAACATGGTCATCAAGGCCACAAGCGTGCCGAATCGGACCCAAAAGCGGCCGGCAACCAGTCAAATTACTACGCGCGCGGGGAGAATCCGTAGAAGCATGGATCAAACGACTCCTGAATATCACTCGTTCTCGAATCTCTTTCTGACCGTAACTGAGTCATCGCTGGTTGGTGTGGTCACGGAACACACCTTTGAACTGCGCAGTACCGGTGATGGTGCGGAAGTGTGGCGCTCCAGCGTACTGCGTGCAAATGGAGAGTCGTGTGAGAGCGGTGAAAGATTCGTTGGTTGGCTCACGGCAAGACACGTCATCAACCTGTTGGTTGAGATTGAGCGGAGCGGAGTTTACGAGGCATTGCCCATGGCCGGCCTGGTATCTGGTGAAGCATCGGAAGAGATGACACCGCTGGTATCGATGAAGCTGGTGGCTACTGACACAGAAGATGTCAGGCAGGTATTCACTGAGGTGCCAGCTGAGGGCGACGCCGGAGATCTTGTTCGTGTTATTCGCAACGCGATTGACACAGCACAGGAGCGTGCACTGACACGCGCAGGTTAGCAGGGCAAACCGACTGACGAGGTTCGGCAATAGGCGAAGCGGGTAGTCAGACCCTATGTCTGAAATCTCCTACGAAACTCTTGATTCATTTGCAGTTGCAGCAGTGCGCCACAAGGGAAAGCACGATTATCGTATTACCGGAGCAACCTGGGAGGAATTGATTCTCTGGGCGTCTCCGCGACGCCTTCTTGGGCGCATGTTCGACGTAAATGGTATCGGAGTTCTATGGGATGACCCGCGATACTTTGGCGATGAGGATCGCCACTACGATGCAGGAATTCCAATCGATGTGGAAGATGCGGCTGAGGTTGAAGACCCGGCGCACCTGCTTTTCACATTGCCCGGTGAATACCTGAAGGTGCGTCACCAAGGCCCATACGACGAGATCCTTGGCGTTTACGAGATGATATTCAACGTAGCCTTGCGATACGAAAGTGTGAGAATTGGAGCCGCTCCGTTTCTGGAGTTCTATCGCAACTCTCCTGCCGAGGTCGCCGTGGAAGACCTGGTCACTGACATCTACCTTCCAGTAAGTCGGGACTAGCGCTACTTTAAGAGCCGCGTTGGCTTGGTCTTCTGCAGTCGCTTGATAAGCGACACCATGTCACTGCGGGCCATTCCGCTGGTTACATCAAGAGGAAGACGGCTCACCAGCGCGCGATACTCCCATGGAAATTCAACCCGACCACGACGCTTGGGATTCGTTTCAAGATATATGACAAGTACATCCAT
>CAYTTD010000191.1:0-4619 GCA_964440595.1 uncultured Gaiellales bacterium | reverse complement strand
TTTCCCAATTTTTTCATATTGATCACTTCAATGCTTCGTCAGCTCACATATATGTCGTGAGCCATATCACCAAGCACCGTTGCCGCCGAAGAAACCGCTGCAATTGCCAGAGAGTAATTCATACTTCGGGGGCCAACGATGCCGACTACTCCGAGGTTTCTTGAACCAAAACCGTACGATGTTGCAACGACGCTAAGACGGCTGAGTGCGGGCAGTGGATTTTCTTCACCGATGCTTATCGAGATCCTGCGCCCGGGCGACCTGCCCGAAACATTCGACCACGGCGAAACCATGCCTTGCAATACGCTCAGGAGTGCCGCACGCTCGTCAATCATTGAAACGAGGGAAGCAAGATGAGCGGAGTCATCAGCCATCAGCTCCACCATCTCACGAGATCCGCCAATGTGAGCCTCTGCTGGGCGTTCTGACAGCGTCCTAAATACAGGCAGCAAAAGATCGATTATTCGCCGTTCGGCTGCAGAAAAATCTTTTGTGGTCTCAAGCCTATGAAGCAGCGACCGACCAACAGGACGCCCCACCACTACGTCGTTGAGGAAGCTTGCTGCCCAATTGATCAGTCCAGTATCGACTGGCTCCTCAGTTGCGACCACGTGACGAACTACATCGCCGGTCTCTGTGATTACAACAACGACAATGACCGAAGCCTTTAGCGTCAGGACCTCAACGTGTCTAATGACAGAGCCCTCCGCACGGGGAGACGAAATCACGCTTAGGTTGCCGGTCAGCTCTGCAAGAGACTGCGTCAGCCCTGGTATTACCTGCTCGAAATGGACAGAGCTCTTGTGTGGATCTTTGGCCGAAGCAAGGCAACTCCTGATCTGTTCGAGTTCGCCCTCTGCTCCGCCTTCGCCACTGCTAAGTATTCTGTCGACAAACAGCCTGTAACCCGTGTCTGTTGGTTCCCTTCCAGCCGAGGTATGCGGATGCCTCAATAGCCCGAGCTGCTCAAGCCTGTTCAGCTCACTTCGTACCGTTGCCGGCGATCCCTCGACGACACCCATTGAAACGATGGTCTTTGAACCCACAGGGCGTCGAGCATTGCGATACTCGTTTATTACAGCGGAAAGTATTGCTGCCTGTCTTGGGGTCAAATTATGCATCTACGGCCAATTCTAACCTGAGCTGGCGGCGGGGAGCATTCTGTTTACCGGATGATCTCTGCAAGCACCGAGTTCTCAACTTTTCGCCCCGCTTCAGACAGCGCAACGCTGCCTTCTGCAAGAACCACAAGGCCTAATGCAGACATTCTGCCTAGTGCTTCCGTATCAAACCAGTGCTCGCGGTCGCCAGGGGCAACGATGCATGGTTCACTTGTACGCAGCTTCAGCAGTAAGCGCTCGCGCACCTGATCGGTTTCAGACAGCGCTTCCATAGAATGCGGGGCGTCAATCTCCTCACCCGATTCCTCTAGCGAACCAAGGTAGAGCGCGATCGACGGTCTGTTGGTGCGCCGCAAACCGCCTACCGTGCCCACAGCTCCGATGCCAATACCCAGATAATCCTGTTGGTTCCAGATTGCCACGTTGTGTCTGCACTGCCTGCCTGGCTTTGCAAAGTTGGAGGTCTCATACCACTCGTACCCTGCTGCCTTCAATTGACCAACTACCAGATCGAACATCTCCTCCGAGTCAGAATGCTGCCACCCTTTTTCGAGAGCGTAAGAAACTTTCGTACCCTTCTTGATCATCAGCTCATACGCAGAGATGTGATCGGCACCTTCCCCTATCACAAAATCAAGATCCTCCCGTGTTGACTCAAGGGTTGAGCCAGGAGCACCCCAGATCAGATCCATCGAAATGTTTTCGAACCCGGCGTCTCGCAACATCCTGAACGCAGCCACAGAGACTGACTCGGAAGCTCGGCGATCAAGTGATTTGAGAACGGTCTCTGAGGTGCTTTGAACTCCGAGAGATACTCGCGTCACCGCACTGTCAGAAAGGATTGACACGAGCCGGTCATTTACGGTTTCCGGATTGCATTCAATGGTGACTTCAGCTTCGACATTCGTTAGGCGCTTAACCCACTCCATAAGGTTCTTCAGCTCGACAGGCTCAAGCGCAGTTGGAGTACCTCCCCCAATGTAGATCGTGTCAAAGCCCGATTGCGGTTCACTGCCATGAACCCTCACCTCCAGCTCACGCTTCAGACTTTCAACGTACCGGTGGTGCAGCTCGGGAGACAGAGATGTAGTTGTGAAGTCGCAGTAGCCGCATCGGCGCTCGCAGAATGGAACATGGATGTAGAGGTGGTCGACATCCACGAAAGGTTACTGCTCCTTGGTTGAGTCGATATCGAGCACGCTCAGAAATGCTTCAGCGGGCAGCTCAACACTGCCGACTGACTTCATCCGCTTCTTGCCCTTCTTCTGTTTTTCAAGGAGCTTGCGCTTACGGGAGATGTCGCCGCCGTAGCACTTGGCGGTTACGTCTTTGCGCTTTGCTTTCACGGTCTCGCGCGCAATGATTCGCGCGCCGATCGCTGCCTGGATTGGAACATCAAACATCTGCCTTGGGATCTTCTTGCGTAAAGCGGTAACGAGCCCTTTACCGGCACCGTAACACTTCTCGCGATGCATGATCAGGGAGAGCGCATCCACCTTTTCACCGTTAAGGAGAACGTCAAGCCGAACCAGGTTGCCCTCTCTGAAATCCTGCACCTCGTAGTCAAACGATGCGTATCCCTTGGTTCGCGACTTGAGCCGGTCAAAGAAGTCAAGAACGATCTCGGCCAGCGGCAGTGAGTAGTGGATCTGTACGCGATTCTCAGACAGGTAGTGCATGTCTTCAAATGTTCCACGCTTCTCCTGCGCAAGATCCATTACCGTGCCAACATACTCCTTTGGCACGATTACCGTTGCCCTTACATATGGTTCATCTATGCGGGCAAAGGCGCCAACGTCTGGCATATCAACCGGGTTGCGCACTGTAACCGGTTCATCATTAGGCTGATGCCATACCCGGTACTCGACGTTTGGCGGGGTTGCCAGCAGATCCAGGTCATACTCCCGCTCAAGACGTTCGCGAACAATCTCCATGTGCAGCAGCCCCAGAAATCCAATGCGAAAACCGAACCCGAGAGCCTGGCTGGTCTCAGGCTCAAAAGTTAGCGCGGCGTCGTTCAGCTTGAGCTTCTCAAGCGCCTCGCGGAGATCGCGATACTGGTTTGAGTCGACCGGAAACAATCCACAGAAGACCATTGGTTTGATCTGCTGATACCCTTCGAGTGGCTCTTCAGCCAAATCATCCAGGCACGTGATCGTATCGCCAACCGCGAGCTCTTCAATCTCCTTCACTCCGGTTATGACGTAACCGACTTCGCCAGGCCCTAGCTGCTTGGCTGGCATCATGCCCGGCGAGAAGAATCCAAGCTCATCAATATGACACTTCATTTTGGCCTGCATTACAAATGCACGATCGCGATCTTTGAGAACGCCATCCACGATTCGTACAAAGGCGATCACGCCGCGGTATTGATCAAACTTCGAGTCAAAGATAAGCGCGCGTGCAGGAATGGAGTCAGGTGATCTACCAAGGTCAAGTGCATGCGAGCTCTTGGGGGCCGGCATTCGATTCACGATTGCCTCAAGAACCTCGTCGATCCCCTGCCCGGTCTTTGCGCTGATGCGAATGATCGAGTCAGGGTCATCACCCGTCAGCTCAGAAACCTCGCGAGCAACACGATCAGGCTCGGCAGCGGGAAGATCGATCTTGTTTATTACGGGAACAATCTCCACGTTGTTTTCGATTGCCAAAAATGCATTGGCCAGCGTCTGCGCTTCTATACCCTGCGCGGCGTCAACCACCAGCAGCGCGCCCTCACACGCGGCGAGGCTTCGTGACACTTCGTAGGTAAAGTCGACGTGGCCAGGAGTATCAATCAGGTTAAGCTGGTAGGTGATTCCATCCTTGGCCGTGTACTCAACTCGCACGGGAGCAGACTTGATTGTTATTCCCCGCTCCCGCTCGATATCCATCGAGTCGAGCAACTGCTCCTTCATCTCTCGATCGGCAACAGTCTTGGTGAATTGCATTATTCGATCGGCAAGAGTTGACTTGCCGTGATCAATATGCGCGATTATTGAGAAGTTGCGAATGTGCTCCACGAGATCGTCAAGTCTAACCAACGTCAGCCTTCGCCACTATCTGAACCCTGCGCATCCAGCATGCGAGCCATGAAATACACGAATGCAGCCATCACAATGACGAAGTCCACACCCATCATCATGGCTCCCGCGATCTGCTGATCAACAAGTGCATTCACACGAAAATGGGTCGCCGTCAACTCATAGTGGTCATACACAGGAGTCTTAGATACCACCAGCCAGATGCCGATGCCGCCTCCGATTGTTCGGGCAGCAGCCACGTAACCGATCTTCCACGCCCGCCCCTTGACTCTTTCGTGAGTTGGGTCGAGCAGAGGCCACCAAACCAGGAGTCCACCGAGAGCAAACGTTGCGTGCTCAACGTAATGGAGCCAATCGTTGCGCACCGCTGCCTGGTATGGCCCCGGGAGGTTCCAAACGATGAGAATCGTCAGCCAGATGGTCAACGCGACCGTTGGCTTGCGCAGAAGTCGCCAGAAGGATCTGATTGACGATT
>CAYTTD010000190.1:0-4622 GCA_964440595.1 uncultured Gaiellales bacterium | reverse complement strand
GCAGAGAAGTCGTATGGATTCGGGTTCGTGCAAAGCTACGCGTTTAGCGATGGCTTACCGGATAACTCAGAGGGTGAAGGCTACTGGTGGCGAGTAATTCCATGCCGTTCCTGGGTTGCATTTGACACCAACGAACTGGGTCAATGTGTGCCGCTTTACTACCAATCGGCCGGTGGCACGCCATCTGTCTACGGCAGTGATGACGAAGCAGTTGTGCAGTACTTCCAGAAGCAGACGAAGATCTCCACCAAGATCACCGAAGATTTCTCTGGTGCATCTCCATTGATCTCGTGGGCAACGACCGGTGCCTCAACCGCTTCAGACTGGACTCGCGGCGTAAGCGGCACGCACTACTACAAGCTCGAACTTTCGCGCAGCCCATACATGGACAACCCGACAACCATTGAGACTGCCGTACCTCGCGCAGTTGCTTACGGAAGTGCCGGTTCAGGAACCGCAACCGATATGGAGGATGGCCTCTGGTATTACAGGGTGGCTGCACTGGACAAAAACGGTATCCAAAGCGGCTGGAGTGCGGTTTCAAGCTTCTACAAGCGCACACCAGCTCCAACGATAACCAGCACCAATGAAGCAGGTGCGTACGTTATCGCTCGGTGGAAACCTGTTGCTCATGCCGACAAGTATGAGATCCAGATGTCGCAGGATCCTGGCTTTGGGTCACCAACAACCGCTGAGACGCTGCAGACCTCATACTTGGTCACTGGCAAGCCTGGCCTCTGGTACTACAGAGTGCGAGCGGTAGTGGATGGAAACAAGGGGCTGTGGAGCACCGTAACTGAGGATGGCCCGCTGGCAGACATCAGCGATGGCACACGCCTTTACTACAACGCTACGAAGTCGGTGATCAGCTCTGGAGGTAACACCTTCATCGATGGTCAGTTGATGATCAACGGCAAAGGATCAAACAACCGAACGATTCAGCTCCTTAAGAAGGACTCATACTGCAACGTTGACGGTGCATACGACCCAATCGACTCTGAGGTTACAGGCGAGGAGGGTGAGGAAGGCACCGTGCGCTTCAAGGTGAAGATCGACCGCAACCGCTGCTACCGCCTCGCCTGGGATTACGGCGCCGGAGATGGATCTGTCATCTACAGTGCCCCCTTCGCAATCAAGTCGCGCCCTAAGGTTACGTTCAGGGTCAGCAAGAAGCGTGTGCGACGCGGCAAGAACGTCAAGATGAAGGTCGTGACAAACGCCAAGGTCACTGGGCGCATCCGCATTCAGTTCTACTACAAGGGTGAGTGGCGCACTGCGAAAACAGCTACTGTGAAGAATAGTCGCGGTTACAAGGCCAAGGTGCGCATCAACCGCTCAGGTCGTGTCAAGCTGCGAACGGTTCTTGATCAGCTTGTGGTGCCGAAGCAGGATTACGCTGCCTTCGAAAACACTACCCAGAAGGGTCCCATGCTCAGGGTGAACGATCTATGGTCGTTCTACAACAAGCGGTAGTAGATCGTAGCTCCCGCCGACCGAGGTGGTAGTGGTATTCCCGAGGACCGAGCTAGTTGCGGTAGCTCCTGCCGACCGAGGTGGTAGCGAAATTGCTCGCCGACCCAGGTAGGAGAGATTTTTCCCGCCGACCGAGTTCGTTACGATTGGTGATAAGAATCGAAAAACAGTTCCCAGGCGGAGTTTTATTCGCATTTGAGTCAAAACTCTCCCTGGGAAGCATTGTGCTCAGGTTAATACCCAGTTCTCCGGTTCAATCATTGTGCTCCGGTTCAAACCCGGTGCAAACCGGGTATGCACGCTCTGTTGTGGCGAATGATGTTTTATGGCGAATGATGTTTTATGGCGGATGAGATTCTGATTGTCGGGTTTTTGCTGTTCGGGTTGATAGTTGGCAGCTTCCTGAACGTGGTCATAGTACGCATGCCTGAGGCTGAAAACCGCTACCGGGTTCTGAACGGGCGGTCGAAGTGCCCCAAGTGCGGTGAGCTGGTCAGAGCCTGGCAGAATATCCCGCTGGTCAGCTGGGTCGTTCTACGTGGCAAGTGCCGGTACTGCAAGGAGCCAATCCCGCTTCGTTATCCACTCGTCGAACTGCTCACAGGCGTTCTTTTTGCCGCAGTAGCAGTGGCGGGTAACGCGACTGTTTCGAATCTGGGGTCGTCCATGCACACGGTTGCACCGGGGATGGTCTTCATGTCGATTCTGGTTGCCGTTACGTTCATCGATCTTGATCACAAGATAATCCCGAATGCCATTACGTATCCGGGCGTACCGATAGGGGTAGCCATGTCCATCGGGCTCGGCCCTGAACCACGATTCGCCAGCCAGTCGCACTGGTGGATCGAGGTACTTGTCGCCACCGTTGCCGCCGCTGCGTTTCTTCTTATTGCCGCGATCATTCAACCAGGGGGAATGGGCCTTGGCGATGTTAAGCTCGCAGCAGTAATGGGCGCTTTCCTCGGCGCCCCCGTAGCGGTCGCCATGTTTGCTGGCTTCATATTCGGGCTGATCCCCAGCATCTTCCTGATCATTCGCCACGGAAAGAAGGCACGCAAGATGGCGATTCCCTTTGGCCCGTTCCTGGCCGGCGGCGCCGTCGTCGGTTGGTTTTTCGGCGCTCAGATTCTCGATGCCTACCTCAAGACGCTATAGATCACTTAAAGCGGTGCTAAAGGGGTGCATTTTGCGTCCCTGCCGGAGTTCTGATCGCATATGAGTGAATTTTGCGTCCCAGGGGGAGTTTTGTTCGTATATGAGTGAAAAGTCGGGCTGCGCCGAAATTTGTGACGACAGGCGTTGATTGCCTCAACGCTAGCCTCCTTCCGGGCGTTGATTGCCTCAACGCTAACCTACTTCCGGGCGCTGAAGCCATCCACAACGCTCAGCCTCAATTGCACATTGTTCACCTTGCCCGCAAAACGTCAAGTGAATAATGCGCCCACCCGATACGCCTCTCGGTAGACCAAACGACGAGGAGCCAAGACAATGGCGCAGTCGCCCGTTGGGCTTGACATAACAAGCACCGCGCTGATCGCAGCCGTGGTGCGCCGCAAAGGCAAAGGGTACACAGTGGTGACCCATGCTGCCCGCGAAATTCCTCACGGCATCGTAAGCGATGGCGAAGTCATCGACGTGCCACGTCTATCAGAAGAGATTCGTGCACTTTGGGCGGACAACAACATTAAAGAGAAGCGCGTAAACGTTGGTATAGCCAACCAGCGCTGCATCGTGCGCGTGATCGATCTACCAAAGATCAAGAGCAAGAGCACGTTGAAGCAGACGCTCTCATACGAGGTTGAAGAGGCACTACCGATTCCCTTGGAAGAGACGATCTGGGATTACCACACAGTTGGTGCATACAAGGACGAGCGAACTCAGGTTGAGCGCCAGCGTCACGTTGTTGTCATGGCGTATCGCGAGTCAACCGAGCGCTTCCGCGATGCAGTTGAAGGCGCTGGGCTGAAGCTCAAGCGCATCGACCTCGCGGCTTTCGCAATGCTTCGTGCAAGCAAAGGATTGATTGAGTCTGCCGAGGAGGAGCTACGCGTCTCAAACCCCAATGGCAAGCACGCGATTGCAGTTTGTGACATGGGCTCAACCACAAGCAACCTTGCAATCGTGCAGAACGGCACTTGCGAGCTCAACCGAGTTATCGGTACCGGTGCCGGACTATTTACCCAGGCACTTACCGAGCAGTTTGGATGGTCGCAGGAAGACGCGAATCGCGTAAAGTTCGAAGCAGGGCTGACACCGCTTGGGGGTATGGAGACTCCAGATGACGCTTACAAGCCTGCTCGAGAAGTCATGCAATACATGGCAGATCAGATAGCCGGCGACCTCGCCACCACCTTTGACTGGTACGCCCATAACTCCGGCACGGGTAACCGCGTTGGCAGGCTCGTTCTAACAGGTGAAGGGTCTCTCATCCGTGGCATTGAAGAGCGACTGGCTGCAACCCTGGGTGTTCCAGTAACCATTCTGGACGCATCGTCCGCATTCGATGCAGCATCACTTGAAAAGCTTGGCAACAATCACGCGTGGCTTGGTACGGCGCTTGGTCTGGCAATGGAGGACGCTGCATGAAGCCAGTTCAGCTGATGCCTCCCGCCTCAAAGGCGGCAGCCGCCGAGAAGAAGTCTGGTGGCAAACCCAGCACGGTGCTCATCGTGAGCATCGTGGTTATTCTTGGAGTTTTTGGTACCGGAGGCTACTTCGCCTGGGCTTACGTAAGTGATATTGAGGAAGAAACAAAGACGATCAAGGCCGAGACCGCCAAGGCGCAGACAGAGGCAGCAACCCTCGATCAGCAGATTCGTGAAGCAGGTTCAAAGCCCAAGGACATTGACGATTGGGAGAAGCGCGGCGTGCTCGCCAGCCAGAAGCTAATCCAGAACGTCAAGAACCGCCCAGACCTTTCGGTCGTGCTTCGCGAACTGATTGCCATTGCACCGGCCGGCGGCACTTACAGCTCAGTAGAAGTCGACTCAGGTGCCGGTGGCGGCGCTGAGGGTGGCACTGGCACGGCCAAGGTCACAGTAACTGGCACGATTCGCGCCGTCGACAGCGAAGGCCTGATCGCGAGGTTCAATTCCGCACAATCATTGACAGCGCGGAGCCCGCAGGAGCGTTCACACGTGGCGGGAATC
>CAYTTD010000189.1:0-4623 GCA_964440595.1 uncultured Gaiellales bacterium | reverse complement strand
CATAAACCCCGCGAACATCACCAAAGAGCCGTATGCAACCGACCTGCCGTCGCCCAGCCTTCTTGCCACAAAGATTGTCCTGACTCCCGCAAGCACCACAAGCACTCCAGCCAACAGCGCGATGGTGGATTCAAATCCAACGTCGCCACGACCGACGCCCATCGTAAGCACAGATGACACGGCAATGAGACAACCTCCAGCGAGCGGAGCCCAGATCCGCCTGTCTAGAACCGTAAGACCGGTGCAGCAGACCAGAGCCCCAAGCAAGACCGACGCAACTCCGTCTCCGAATCGATGGGAATTCGAAGTCAACATCAGATCTCCAGACCGTACGTGCAACACCTGCCAAGAGATCAGGCCGGCCGCAAATCCAAGCAATACTGAAGCGATCACAAAACGCTTGAAGGAACCATCACTTAACACTTGCAGACACCAGAAAACAATCACGGCAACACCCGCTATGCCAACCGACATTGAAGCCTCAGCAAATGAAGAGAACATTTTCAGTCAACCAACCTGGTGCCACCGGCTGTAATGGCATGACCGATCTCAGCAAAAATGTCATCTACCTGACCAGCGGTTGCCTGCTCATAAAACTGTCCATCTCCCTGCGCCAACTGCTCCATCATCGACTCTGCGTTGATACCAGACTCGGTGCTACCACTGTTCGTGCCGCAATTCATTGCGCTACCCTCACCCAGAGCGTAACCAATCGAATATACGTGGATGCCATGGTTATTCCATGCGGCCTCGGCCTGGCCCACAGCGTCGTGGCACGGCCGGTTGTTGTTGCCCGCAGTTGGCGAGTACCAGCTCTGGGTTGTGGAATAAGGAGTTCCATTGTTCTGCCGTCGCATCGGTTGAGTGTTGGCACCACCGTCGCCGAAGAACACAATCGCCTGGTACACCTCGTTGCCATCATCGTCAACATCACGACCATTGTTCGCGAGCTCCTGGGTCGCCTCATATATTGCTGGCGCAACCGGGGTCCAATACTTGTGCTCGATACAATCCAGCGTATTCAGAAAGTCACTGCTTTCATTTAACGTTCCGTCCGGGTTTTTGAAGTCTGTGCCAGACGCCAGGTCAACCAGAACCCACTGGTCATGATTACTTGGTGATCCATCCATGAAATCACCGGCACTTCGATAAAACCTGCCGTTGGAACCACTGTTTGGATGGCTTGGGTTTGCTGAATCACACGGCGCCGGTGAACTTGATGCAGTAATCCAATTGTTGTTTGCGTCGGTATGCGAATACGGACGGCCATAGGTGGTGCTTGACGGACAGGCAGTTACGCCTACACAACTATTCGTATCAGCGCTGCTCAATACAGCAAGTGACACTCGATCCGTTTCAGGCGAGAAGAATGTCAGAAGCTCTCTGATGCCCTGTCTTGCGTTTTCAATGTCTGAACACCCGTTGTATGCACCTGAGCCACTGGTACACATCGAGTATGAACGGTCGAGAACAACTACTACGTCATATGAAACCGGACTCGACTCGCATGGTCCACAAGCGGCCCCGTCGGCACCAATATCAAATTGATCGAAGCCAAAAAGCTTTGAAAAAAATGTGGGAGACTGGATGGCAGCGGATACCTCAAGCCGATCGTGATCGCCACAGCCAGCAATCATGCAGCTCGTACTCGTGTTGACGATGATTTCTTCCGTATTGCCAAATCCCCAATTGGTGTCAAGATACTCCTCAGCGGTATTGGCTGCTGCGGCAGCATCAGGCAGCTCTCGTGCACCTGAAATCAATGCGATGTCAGTGGCGGCCTGAAGCTGTCTCTTTTTTGCGAGCGCAAATCCAACGTCAATTGCTATGCCCATAAATCCGAGCAGTACCAGAAATGCCAGCACAATCAGCGGTAAGGCTTGGCCAGCCTCGCTGATTTTGTTCTGCCTGGATTTCTGGTATTCATCGTCATCACTTCTGCCACTTACGCGCATCGCCGCTACTCCACCCGTATTGTGCTTTCTTTAGTCAGTGTGCCGTCAAATATCACTGCACCCATAATGTTGAAGCTCCAGGGAGAGGACGCTGTAACTGTGATTACGTCACCGTGATTCCAAACTGGATTCGGCGTTGGAGTTACCGTTACGGTTATGTCTTCGTCTGGTATCAGAGTCGCTGCAGCAAATACGGCGTTTTCAGCTTCAACGGCTGGTTCGGGAGCATCGTATTTGATGGATGCAGTTCTCGCCCCCTCCCGCACCGCACCTTTCAGATCGAGCTGTTTTCCATAGAGGATGCCCATCTGCATTATTGAGAGAACCGTCAGGAAAAGCACTGGAAAAATAAGCGTAAACTCGACCATGGCCTGCCCACGTTCACAATCCTGTACCAAATCACCGGCGCCGGCTGAACACTCTTCCAACTGACGATTACCGCCTCGTCCACTCATCCGATTCGCACCTGCGACTTCGCTTCAATCGTGTTGTTAAAGAAGACGACGCCAAGCACTGTTAGCTGGTATGGCATTTCGGCAGTAACCGTGATGTCTTCATCCTGCGCCCAGGTACCTTCGACAGTCAACGTGACCTGATCAACATCAAGCCCCTCCGCCGATTGGTTGAATGCCGTCTCGACCGCTACGACCGGGTCAGGCTCGACGCGCGCGTTCGCGGCACGTCTCGCGGCGTCACGTGTTGCCGATGTCAGCTCCATGTGAGTCGCGATGAAGTCACCGAATCCAACAATCCCCATAAGGATCATCGCGAGAATTGGCAGGAACATCGCAAACTCAACTGCGGCCTGACCGTTTTCGGGCGCTGAGCAGCGCGCCAGCGACGACCCGAAAGTCGTTGCCGGCTCGAGCTCTACGCATACGCGATTATGCTCATGCTCTTTCATCGATGACCTCCGCCAAGGTCTCGCGATGAGAGGTGCTTTCGGCACCCCCAAGAGGCGCCCCGAAGTCGGAGCAACCTCTCTATCTGGTTACCACTCTTACGTTCTTTGTATCGGCATTCAACAGATACAACTTGAACGACATTTTGTTTGAATTTCGTTAACTTAATGTCAACGAATCGGGAAAAAACTACCCAATAAACCGATTCATCAAACTTTCTTGTTCGGCTTTG
Organism: uncultured Gaiellales bacterium; assembly: GCA_964440595.1. GTDB lineage: Bacteria > Actinomycetota > Thermoleophilia > Gaiellales > SKUG01 > CAYTTD01. The sequence continues at coordinate 1,534 of CAYTTD010000189.1, read as the reverse complement.
ACGACTCGCCTTGACCCTTCCCGGGTTTGCTCAAATCGCCCGCTTGCTGACCATTCGCGTTGCCGTTGCTTTCACCTTGGCCAGCTCCTCCGCTGGAATTTTCCTCGTTTATGGGAACAGAAACACCTTCACTTCCTGCATTACCATTTGAACTACCATTGCTTTTGCCGTTGTCGGCGGTGCCGTCCTTCGGTTTTCCATTGCCATTTGCGCTGCCGCTTGCACCACCACCAACATCACCATTGCCATTGCCTTTTTCCTTTGATTTGCCATTGCCGTTACCGTTGCCCGCGGCGTTAGCGTTTCCATTGGCATTACCGTCGACGCTGCCTGCGCCGTTGCCATTTCCACCGGCATTGCCGTTGCCGTTACCCGACTCACTTGCAGGGTTTCCATTTGCGTTTCCATTGGCATTGGCATTGGCACTCGAATTATTTGGCTTTTCCGGCTTGCCTGTCTCGCTGCCTGTTACCGCTGCATTGCCATTGCCGCCCTCTTCGGCGGCACCGCTTCCACCGGCACCGTTTCCACCGGCGCCTTCTCCGTTTGACGTATCCCGGTTTACAGGAGAAACCACAACTGCTTGGGCCGTCCCCACGATTCCACCAATCGCACTGCCCCCTTGGTCGTTCTGAGCCAGGTCATCGCGAGACGCAGCAACGTGCCACTGCACAACGTTACCCATTCCGAGTTGACTGTTATCGACGAAATGACCACCTTCAGCAAATACGGAAGCTTCTGACGACACCAATGCCGCGCGAGTTGCATCAATATCATCGTTGTCGTACTTCCCACCAGGAGAGTCGTCGCCATCACCTGCGGTCCGCCTTGAAAGATGTAGTGAATCAGAACCCCCAATCTGAGAAACAAACAAGTCGTGTTCGTGACTATGCGCATGTCCTGCTTCTGGTAGCGCCTCACCGTTACGGTCTTGATTTGTTCGCGACGAACTTTCGTGCCCGATTACTGTTGCAATCGCATCGTAGACCTTGACGATAACATCGCGCGATACACTCCAAGACCAGGCACCAGGAGCAGCCAACGCAAAACCAAGCACCACAAGTATCAATGATCTGCTTGCACGGCGAGCCACCCTTGAGCGACGCAAACCTGACCCGTAAATCGCCTCATACTCTCGCTTTATCGCATCGAGATGAGCGCTACGAACCGCTGAGTCAATGGGCTGCATCATACGGTCACCCCCCGCCCCTCGGTCTCGACTTCCGAACGGTCATCCGTGCCCAGAATTCGCCTGCGCGATTCGCCAGCTTTGTTGATCCGCTTGGATAGCTGTCGAATGGCTCGCGCCTGCAGCATCTTCACGGACGCTACGGTTTTGCCCATCACTGCGGCGATATCAAGCAGCGACAAATCAACCACATACCTTAGAAATATGACTGCTCTTTGCTCAGCGGTCAATTCACTGAGGAGTGCTGACATGGAACCCGCTTCATCAAAAAGCTCTCCAATGAAGTTCTGTGACTCAAGATCATGCGACACTTCTTTGTCAATGAACTGCATCTCAGAGACAAAC
>CAYTTD010000188.1:0-4651 GCA_964440595.1 uncultured Gaiellales bacterium | reverse complement strand
AATGGCTGCGCTAGTCGAGACAGCGCGTGAGGTAACAAGCCCCGCTGAGCTTCTCGGTGTGGTTGAGCAGACACTGCACGTGCTTGAGGCAGGCACTCATCACGATCATGCACAACTACCGGTGGCTCTTCGCGGCGCCGCACTTTTTGCAGGGGAGACCCCTAAGCGCCAGCGTGAGGTCAACGAGATGCTACGTCGCACGTTGCGTCATGGATACTCGCTCGCCGCTGACCATATACCGCGCCAGGTTCGTGACGACGGTGTTTTTCGTGCTGGTGCACTTCGCGATGTACTTGAGCATGTTGCCAAGGAGTACATGAGTGACGAGGCTTTCAAGGCTCACGCCGATAGCTGAATCGTGTTTGCGTCAACTCGTGGTTTTTGGCGCGTAACAGAGTTACCAGAATGGTTTTGGCTACGTGCGCATCAATGCACGAAGACAATTATTGCATTACCCTTTTTGTCATCTTTCCGGCGACATTCAAACGACGCCATAGGCAGTGTCGCGCCGACATGCGTGCCGCCTGAATGACATTCGAATCCTCCCCGCGAGAACCCGCACGGTTTTGGATTTTGATTTTCGTCAATACAGGTAACCTGATCCGCGCCTTTTACCACTTCAATCGCCTCATCACATGAAACCCCGTTTACCATGATCTGAAACGCCCCATCATCGCTTTGTTTCGTAAATGCAACGTCAGGGCAGTCCTTGGCATTTGCTGTTTCCTCTGGCAACGTCGGCCGCGGTGGATGTCCAGGTATGGGAAGGCCGTAATTACAACCAGCAATAGCCATGCTGCAAACGCCAATCAGCAGAACTCTGAATAACGAACGACGATTAGCATTTCGTGGGGTAGGGGAATTCATTTTCAACTCTCTTTCAGCCTTCAACCATTACCAAATACCAGCAAAACCAACGTCCCTTTCAATGTCATTGTCACGCTGTTGAGAAATGTTGTCTATGGGGTACCGGATAAGTCTGCATGGCTCCGAAAAGTGCAACGATAGCGAGGTGCGAGGAGTGGGTCTGTAAGCCGGATTCTGTTCCGTCCGCCCACGCTGCACCAGCGTGATTGGCGGATGGTGATGATCATCCATCCAGGCGACGTGTCACCACGCCGCTCAAGCCGCAACCCGGAACTCGGCGAGCAGCCTCATTGTTCCTGTTTGCGTTGCACCCGGTGGGGTTTACCTGGCCAGAACGGTTACCCGTCCTGCCGGTGCGCTCTTACCGCACCCTTTCACCCTTACCGTCTCGGCACTTGCGCGCTGAGCTTAGGCGGTCTACTCTCTGTTGCACTTGCCGTCGGGTTGCCCCGCCCAGGAGTTACCTGGCACCGTGCTCTGTGGTGTCCGGACTTTCCTCGCGCTGACCACCTTGCACAAGGCATGATGGCAGCCCGCGATCATCCGACCCACTCCTCAATACCCAATGGTATCAGGGGCGCCGCCAATGACGACAATTGCTTAGCCATAATCCTTGATTCCGTGGAACCGGTATCATTCCCTGACTGTTATGCAAGATTCCCGCGATTTCCCAGTTGCCCTGACCTATGACGATGTGCTGCTTGTGCCCCAGCGCTCCGGTGTTACCAGCCGCAGCGATGTCGACACACGCGCACGGCTAACGCCAACGATATCCCTTAGCGTGCCAATCGTAAGCGCGAACATGGATACCGTCACAGAATGGCGGCTTGCCATCGCGATGGCAAGAGCAGGCGGAGTGGGCATCATTCACAGGTTTCTGACGGTTGAGGAGCAGGCCGATCAGGTCAGGCGCGTTAAGCGCAGCGAGAGCTTCATAATCGATCAGCCACTGACTACCGCGCCAGGGGCCAATCTCGAGGACGTTCTTCGCGAGTTCATTGGCCGCGGTATCAACGGCATGCCTATCGTTTCGCCTGATGGCAAGCTTCTTGGTCTTGTAACCCGTCGCGACCTTGCAGCCGCAGGCAATGCTGAGCTATCAACGCTCAAAGTATCAGACGTCATGACACCAATTGATCGGCTTGTTCTCGGTGAGCCGTCCGACACGCTTGCAACAGCGCGAAAGAAGATGGCTGAGGCGAGAGTTGAAAAGCTGCCACTGGTTGATGAAGACGGATGCCTTGCTGGGCTTGTCACCATGAAAGACATAAATCACATCGAGCTTTTCCCAGGGGCAACCAAGGATTCGCGCGGTCGCCTGCGAGTTGGCGCTGCTGTCGGTGTTCGCGGCGACTTCATCGAGCGCGCACAAGCCTGCGCTGAGGCAGGCGCCGATCTCCTTTGCCTTGACATCGCGCACGGGCATTCTGAGGGTGCGATCTCAGCGGTGCAGGAGCTTCGCCGCTCAGTCGACATAGAGGTAATAGCTGGCAATGTAGCGACGGCCGAAGGCGCGCGTGACCTCATTCGTGCAGGGGCCCACTCAATAAAGGTTGGCGTTGGGCCAGGCTCGGTGTGCACGACCCGCATCGTCGCTGGAGTTGGAGTACCTCAGCTATCCGCAGTGCTTGAATGCGCCGAGGCTTGCGCTGACGCCGATGTTCCGCTTTGCGCCGATGGAGGTATTCGAACACCGGGCGACTTCACAAAGGCGATTGCTGCGGGTGCTGATACGGCAATGGTAGGCAACCTGCTCGCAGGCACAACCGAGAGCCCTGGTCGCCTCATTGAGCGTGGGGGGCGCACTCTAAAGGTGCATCGTGGCATGGCTAGCGGCGGGGCAATGACCAAGCGCCGTCAGATGGAGGCAAGCGTTCAGCTGCGGCCGCAGGTCAGCCACCTGATTCGTGTTGAGACCTCAACCTCAGACAAGGATTTTGGCAACGTCGTGCCTGAGGGGGTAGAGGCGGTCGTGCCTTATCGCGGTGACGTGGTTGGCGTTCTCGGAGACCTGGTGGGTGGGCTTCGCTCTGGCATGAGCTACTCAAACGCCCACAATATCACTGAATTTCACGAGAAAGCCAAGTTTGTGCGAATCACCACCGCGGGGCAGATAGAAAGCCGCCCACATGATGTTGAGATCTGAGCATCTTCATACAGTGTTTACTTAAGAATTTGCTCTCACCAGCCGATAGAGAGGTAGAGGCAGTTTGATGTGCGTGGGATCTTCGCATCAATGCTGGGTGAAATAAACACGGGGGAACAAGCAGCAAATGGCAATTGCCATAAAATCGTGTGCTGAGCGTGCGTCACTGCGCGTACCCCGACTTGCAGGGCAATGCTTACCTTTGCTCTTCGCCTCAGTAATTATATTCGCGGGGGTAGTCGCCCCAGATTCAGCACGGGCGGACGCCGCAGGTGCGGTGCCAGGTCCGTATAGAGAAGCTGCCAAGAGGATCTCGAGCAGTATGATTTATAACAACTGCGCGATTGTCGAGAACAACAAGACCAAGTGTTGGAATTCGGATCCCGTTGAGATTCTGGGCAGCTCAATATTTCCAAATTATTCTCCTGAACCCAAGGATTGGTCACCTATTGACTTTGGTGGTGGCCGCAAGGCCAAAGAAATTGTTACCTCAAAAAATCATGCATGCGCAATTCTGGATGCTGGCACTGTCGCTGGTGCCTCCGACAACGTCGTTAAATGTTGGGGCAAGTATCTAGCTAATAATCCTGCTGGCACAACTAACCTGATTGATCTTGGATCAACAAGTGGCGCGTCGATGCTAAGCATTGTTCCCAAAAACACTTTTGACAGTGACGCATGTGCGGTGTTGAACAATGGCAGGGTTCGTTGCTGGACCCTTACCTCATCAGGCAAGACTTATCGATTTCTGGATTTCGGAGTTGACTCTAATGGCAACACGCGCAATGCAAAATTGATAAGTGCCAGTTCCGATCATGCCTGCGTCGTTTTTGTTGAAGGCGATATGAAGTGTTGGGGAAGCAACCTCTACGGTCAGCTCGGTATTGGCCACACAGCAAATAAATCCGAAAGTGATCTTGCTACGATGTCGTCCATATCATTTGGAGCCGGCAAGGCCATTATCGCCGTATCTGCCGGTTTGAAGGAGACCTGCCTTATCCTTGAGAACCAGGAATTTCATTGCTTTGGTCGCACTCCAAATGGCACCATTGGTGATCAACCGACCGAAAATTCTCTGATCGGATTTGGCGCGGGACGATCGGTGAAGGCGGTCGCTTCATCAGACACGATGTACACGAGTACTGATGGGCATGTATGCGTAATTCTTGATAATCACTCTGTCAGCTGTTGGGGTGGCAACGTTGGCGGGCAGCTTGGGCGTGGAACCACAACTGAAAGCTATACGCCAATGGCAGTAAACCTTGGTGCAGGCACGACTGCCGTCGCACTCGATGTAGGTGCACGGCAATCTTGCATCATGCAGTTTGATGGTCAGTTCAAGTGCTGGAGCGGTCAATACTCAAACGGTGGATTCCCAAACGATTTTCACATCGGTGACAACGAAAAACCGGGAGATTTTCCTCCAATCAACTTTGGCGGTGACCAGGCGGTCGAGATTGGCACTGGCGCTGGTTTTAGTTGCGCGCGATTCTCTGCAGGAGGTGTTCGCTGTTGGGGCGATAACGCATACGGTCAGCTTGGCATTGGGCATATTTCGGACTCTCCAAGAAGTAATCTGACTACCGGGCCAATGGTTGATCTTGGTGCAGGCAGAACAGCGGTAGACCTCGCTGTTGG
>CAYTTD010000187.1:0-4673 GCA_964440595.1 uncultured Gaiellales bacterium | reverse complement strand
ACTACCTTGACGTATACGAAGAGAACATACTGTCGCAGGAGAGTCGCATCAGGGATGTTGATATGGCAATGGAAATGAGCGAGCTCACCAGATTACAGGTGATGCACCAGGCCGGCATGGCAATGGTGGCTCAGGCCAACCTTCTGCATAGTTCGGTGCTTGCATTGCTACAGCAATGATTGGCGGCGCTAATCACTGAGCTCTTTGCCACGCTGCTGCTGCGGCGATGGCAGCAGCGATCAGCGTAATGATCACATCAGGATGAACAGCGGCCCGCGCGGGCGATGCGATGAGCATCAGAAGCGCGGGCCAAGCTGTGCCCAGGCCCACACCAGCCGCTGCGATTCTGGCCACAGATGGATCACGAAATCCACCGGTAATGCGACTAACGACCGTTCCAAATGCTCCACCAATGATGGCAGCAATGATCAGGGGAAAGAATATTCCGGGAACGCTTCTGATGAAAACCCCGGCTATGCCGCCGGCGATCACGGCACCAAACGCTGCTAGAGCCAGCTTGCTGGCTGGCACGCGGGCAAGCGCCGAACGCTTCTGCTTGGCACACTCCCTGCACTTAAACCCTACCGGCGTCTGAACGGCACACGACTCGATGCATACCGGACGATCACATGTAGTACAGGTAAGCGAAGTTTCACGCTTCGGGTGAACACTGCAGAAGTAGTCAATGTCATCATCTTCGTCAGGAACTTCGGTCATCTCAGCCCCGAAGCATGAACTAACCGTCAGGCGGCTGCAACTGTCGATTCAGGAGATTCGATCAGTTCAATAACTTCGATGCCATATTCGTCGTCCACGACGACCAGCTGTGCGTGGGCAAATGGCATACCGTTTACGTAAACGACCACCGGCTCTCCAACTTCCTCATCAAGCACCACAACGTGGTCACGCTGGAGCGAAGCAATCTCTCCCAACCGCATCGTGGTGCCGCCCAACACTGCGGTGAACTCAACATCGACGCCTGCAATAAGCCCTGGCCAACGAGGTGAACCGCCAGCCGGCGCTGCGGCCTTTGAATATGACTGCGCTGGAGCGGCTTCAGCAACGGGTTCTTCGATACGCGGCTCCGCGGCATCTACTACTACTTGTGGTTCGATCACGGAATCAGCAGGTGGATTCGGCGCTGGTGCGGAATCTGAGACATGCGGGGCCAGCTGAGCCGACTGTTCAACGATCTTGCCTCCAACGATCACCATTACATCGCCATCGGTCGTTCGAAAACGCAGTGTTCTCTCACCGATCAACGCCTCAAAGTTAGTTACTCCGTCTTCCCGCGTTTCGAGCTCGAATGTCTTTGGTTGCTCAGGTTCTTCGTCAACGCCGAATTCGGTTGCCAGCTTCTTCGCAGCGGCAAGAGCCGCCGCAGAGATCGTCTCTCCAGACGCTCCCCCGGCAACGGCCACTATGCAATCCCCTAACGGTTGGCCGATGTTGACCAGCGCTGCCGTTTGTGGATATGAACGGGTTGATACATCGTTGTCGTCAAGATGACTGACAAGACCAGCGTCGACGTCAGTGCCTAGTACTTCCGCTAGACCCTCAGCAATCGCGCGCGTGATGCGCATGAAAGATACATTCGGGGCTGAATCACTCATAGAGTGCCCTCCGCGTCGATAGGTCCAACTACCCGCACCGCGATGTGCTTGCCGTCGCGCCCGGGTATTGCATCGTAGGCAGGCGTGTTACCGACGCTTAAAGTGATGCCGTCTCCTACGCGGCGTCCAAGCGGTACAACAGATCCAGGCTTCAGCGCAAGCACTACTTCAACGGGCACACGTACCCGACCGATCTCTGCTTTTATTGGCGCTCTCACCTGACGCATTCCGTCGATCAGCGAGTCACGAGAGTCCTCTTTCTCGTCCCCGATGGCAAAGTATTTGTGGGCGGTCAGATCATTGACGATCTTGTCGATAGCGCGATATGGAAGACAGAACTGAAGCTTGCCTTCGGCGGGCCCAATGCTGATTACCATGTCGATCAGAACGCACGGTTCACTTGCTGATGCAATCTGCGCGAACTGCGCATTCATCTCGATGCTTCGCAAGTTGAAGTCAACGGGCACAAGGTCGCTCCACGCATCAGAGAGCTCCTTTAGCAGGCGCTCCATCATGGTTGATGAGAGTCCGCGCTCAATCTCGGTGAGCTCACGCACTCGGGCGGTCATGGTGCCTGGCCCGCCGAGCATTCGATCAAGGATGCTAAATACCAGTGGCATGTCCATTGATGCCATCGCCGTTGTACCGAGGGGTGAAATCTCGAGCACGCTTGCGAATGTTGGTACAGGCAAGGTTCTTGCGTAGTCACCAAATGGAATCTGTTCAGCGCCTGTTACCGAGACCTCGACGAGAGACCGTACGACGCTTGACATGTACGTGCTTGCTCGGCGACAGAAGGCCTCGTGCAACATCTGAATCGTTCGCAGCTGGTCTTTATTGAACTTGCTGGGGCGCTTGAAATCCATCCGGCGAACATGACGAGGCATCGCAGATCCTGCTCCACCGGGAGCGCCTGACTGCACGCCTCCGCCTGCTGCTGCCAGCAGTGCGTCGATATCGCTTTGTGACAGTGTTTCCGCCACGATCCTCCCGTGGTGACCGCCCGTTGGTGGTCACTAATTGCAGTTATTCAGTGTCTGCATCGGCGAATCGCGCAATACGCTTGAACTGAATACCTGCAAAATGAGAGAAACGCAAACGGATATCAGTTAATGAACGGCGAGGTTGAATCAGCTCCACCGCCGGGTGTTGCAGGAGGAGGAGGAGGAAGCTGTGAGCTGTCTGAACCACCAGCGCCACTGTCGGTGCCATTGCCGCCACCGGTTATCTCGTTGTAGGCGAGAACCGAAACCAGAGCGCTTACTGGAGTTGTAATTGTCGATGGCACAAAGCTCTTGACGAATTCTCCTACAATGTTGTCGCCGAGTATTGCTCCAAAAATACCTCCAACGATCGCCTGGAATATCGCGGTGATCAGAAAAGCACATACGAGAAGCCCGAGCATGCTCCAGAAGTTGCTCTTTACAAGATCGATCGATCTGCTGATTGCGCCGCTACCACTTGTGTTTTCAAGCATTACGACAACGGCCACCAGCGACAGGAGAATTGCCATGATGATGCCTGGTATTACCAGAAAAATTATGCCGACCATGACGATGATCATGGAGAGGAGACCTGCCACGAACAAAGCACCCAGCTTTGGCTTCGTGCGCTCGAAAAGCTCTCCAAATGAGCTGTCGTGGCTGCCGTCACGAATGTCGTCAACCAGCAGCGTTGTCATGCCGGTCTGGAACATACCTACCAGAACAACGGCTCCCATGCCTGCAGCGCCGCCTACCAGGCCGACCACCAGGCTTCCTGAGACCACTGCACCTGCGATTGCCATCGCCAGCACGACCCCAATCACTGCCCCGATTGCCTGAAAGATGACCGATATGGTCAACAGGGGCTTCCAGTGCGCCATGTACGTTTCAAATGTCTTGTTGAGGACTTCGCCTACGCTTAGTTTGTTGTTCATGGCAACTTCCTTCCCATTCAGTCCGTTAGCTACACCACCATTAGGCGCAGATCGCTATCGCTACCTTGCTCCATTCGACGCTACATGAACAAAGCCTGCAAACCAGCAGCCCGCAGGTTATGAATAAAACGATTCGCTAGCCCGCCGCGACCGCTGACTCGCTCGTAAACGTCAACAGGTTGTCTGCCTCGGCAGAAGGTTTCACACCCGGCGTTGCATCAACCCTTATGCACTGCCCGGGAGCAAAGGTGCCGGAGAGCAGGTGCCCTGCCAATGGATTTTCAATGTGACGTTGGATCGCACGCTTGAGTGGGCGTGCACCATATGCCGGGTCGTAGCCGACCTTGGCCAGCAGGTCACATGCCTCATCCGTGATCTTGAGTTCAAGATCACGCGCTTCCAAACGCTCGCGCAGGCGCCCAAGCTGAAGATCAACGATCAGCCGTAGTTGCTCTGGTGTAAGAGCCGAGAAAATCTCAATCTCGTCAATGCGGTTCAGGAGCTCTGGTCGGAAGTGCGAGCGCACGTCCGCCATGACTGCCTCGTGAGCGTCGGCGTCACTACCCATCAGCATGTGTGACGACCCCAGGTTGCTGGTCATGATGATTATCGTGTTGGTGAAGTTGACCGTGCGCCCCTGACCATCAGTGAGGTGGCCTTCGTCGAGGATCTGCAGAAGAACATTGAATACATCTGTGTGAGCCTTCTCCACCTCGTCTAGAAGTAGCACGCAGTAAGGGCGACGCCGTACAGCCTCCGTCAACTGGCCACCCTCGTCATACCCCACATAGCCAGGAGGCGAGCCGATCAGGCGCGACACCGAGTGCTTCTCCATGTACTCACTCATGTCAATGCGAACCATTGCGCGCTCATCGTCAAAGAGAAACCATGCAAGGGCTCGGGCGAGCTCAGTTTTACCAACGCCCGAGGGCCCAAGAAACAGGAAGGATCCAATCGGCCTGTCTTCATCCTGAAGGCCGCTTCTAGATCTTCGGATTGCATTCGACACTGCCTCGACGGCATCGTCCTGGCCAATCACGCGCTGGTGAAGGCGCTCCTCCATGTGGATCAGCTTCTCAACCTCGCCTTCCATGAGCTTTGACACTGGCACACCAGTCCACCGACTGACTACCTCGGCAACG
>CAYTTD010000186.1:0-4718 GCA_964440595.1 uncultured Gaiellales bacterium | reverse complement strand
CAGGGTCGATTTACCTGAGCCTGAGACTCCAGTTACACACGTCAATCGTCCAGCCGGAAATGCAACGTCGATCTTCCTGAGGTTATTCTCGGCTGCCCCCTTTACCGTGAGCCACCCCTTGTCTTCAGTGATGCGCTCAGGGATTTTAATCTGCCGACGCCCGGACAGAAACTGACCGGTAATAGACTCATCTACCGCTTCAACTTCCTCAGCGCTGCCCTGCGCAACGACCGTTCCACCATGCTCGCCAGCACCTGGCCCCATGTCAACGAGATGATCTGCAGCCCGCATGGTTTCCTCGTCGTGCTCCACTACAACCACTGTATTACCGATGTCCCGCAGTCGCTCAAGAGTGCCGAGCAGCTTTGTGTTATCGCGCTGGTGAAGGCCAATTGACGGCTCATCAATAATGTAGAGCACGCCTACGAGACTTGAACCAATCTGCGTTGCAAGCCTTATCCGTTGAGCCTCTCCGCCCGATAACGTTCTGGCAGCCCGCCCAAGTCCGAGGTATCCAACGCCAACGTCAATCAAAAACCTGAGGCGCTCAACAATTTCTTTGATGATGCGCCTGGCGACGATACTCTCGGTCTCTGTCAGGTCAAGATTCTCAAGAAATTCGATTGCACCCTGCACGTCCCACGTCGAGACTTCGGAGATGGATCTGTCACCGATCAGAACGGATCTGCTCTCAGGCCTAAGCCGGGTTCCTTCGCAGTCATGACACGTCTAGTCACGCATGAAACGTTCAATACGCTCCCTCACCTGCTCACTGTCTGTATCCCCCCATCGCTTTAGAAGATGGGGAACAAATCCGTCAAACCGCCACTTGTATGTACGATTTCTTCCTTTGCGGGTCCGGTGTTTCACAACGACTCTCTCGCCGTCAGCTCCATACATGAACAGGTCTCGCTGCTCCTGCGACAGCTTCTTCCACGGAACATCCATTGGAACATCAAATTGATCGCATACCGAGTGCACCAGAGTCTCGTAGTATCCGCCAGTCTGACCGCTAAGAGCGCCTATTGCCAGTGCTCCCTCACCAATCGTCATTGATTCATCGGCAACCAATAGCTCGGGATCAACCTCACGTTGGTATCCAAGCCCTGTACATGTTGGGCAGGCTCCATGTGGGGAGTTAAATGAGAATACCCGTGGCTCCAGCTCAGGAAGGCTGATTCCACAGTCTGCACAGGCAAACCTCTCAGAGAACAGAAACTCAGTCAGCTCCTTCTTGCCCTGCTGCTTCCTGCCATCATCCGCTGAGTCCTTGCCGGCAACCTCATGCACTGCCACCAATCCATCTGCGAGCCTCAGAGCAGTCTCCATCGAATCGGCAAGCCGTCGCCTTACACCCTCGCGCAGGACCACCCTGTCCACCACTACATCGATGTCGTGCTTGAACTTCTTGTCGAGCACGATGTCTTCGTCTACGCGCCTCAGCTCTCCGTCTATCAGGAGCCTGGTGAACCCGTCGCTTCTAACGTCTTCAACCAGTTTCTGAAACTCTCCCTTTCGTCCCCGCACAAGGGGAGCCAGAACCATCAACCTGGTGTTTTCAGGTAGCGCAAGCACCGTATCCAACATCTGCTCAATGGATTGAGCTCCAATTCGCTTGCCGCATTCCGGGCAATGTGGCCTACCCACCCTCGCATAAAGCAGTCGAAGGTAGTCGTGGATCTCGGTAACCGTACCAACGGTAGAGCGTGGGTTGTGGCTGGTTGATTTCTGGTCGATGGATATGGCTGGTGAAAGGCCTTCGATCGAATCAACGTCTGGCTTATCCATCTGCCCGAGAAACTGCCTCGCGTATGCCGACAGGCTTTCGACATAACGCCTTTGCCCCTCGGCGTAGATGGTGTCAAATGCAAGACTCGATTTGCCAGATCCTGACAAACCAGTAATACAGATAAGTTTTTCACGAGGTAGCTCTATATACACGTCACGAAGATTGTGCTCGCGAGCTCCTCTTACAGTAATGAATCCAGAAGACATACATACATGATACCGGCACCAGCCATTACGAATCTGTCTGATTCTGTACCGCAGGTATCACTGCAGTACCTGAGGACGTATAAACAGGTGAATCCTCAACATCGTCGATCAGAATAACCGGGCCACCTTCATACGACACCTCTTTCTCCTCTGGCAGTACGACTTCCCTGTTTGCACCGCCACCCTCAGATGCCCTACGGCTCCTCGCTGAGTCGACAATCAACCGGTGGATCGAGGCTGGATCTGGCAGATATCTTAGTCCGTGGAGCGCTCTGTCTCCTCCAGGAGAGTCAACCACGAGGCTGCCAAATCCAAATAACCTGCCAACTGGAGTCTGAACGACGCTCATCTCGGTCACCTTCACTAGCGGCGTTGAAGAGATGCGGCGCACAAGTACTCCACGAACGTGCACCAACTGTTCGTTTGTGATCACAACTCTCGACACATCCCACTCAAGAATGCGAAACACAAGGCGGGCCAGTACAACGATCAGTGCTGCAACCACAAGGCCGCGTACCAGACGAATAAATACCCATGGCAAAATCTCTATTCCTGCTACTCCGTAAGCAATCAAAAGCATTGGGACTACCCAAACAAGTGAGTCCCGAAATGCCTCAACCACAGCAAATGGATGCTCCCTGGTGCTCATAACCACGGTCTCGCCTTTGCCAAGGTACCGTGAAAGGACTCTCAGACGAGGGCGCTCAGAAACTGAACCACCCGGTCTGCCACCAGCTGAAGAAATGAGATTGCCCATTCAAATACACCCCTGATCATGTCGGCAGCACCCACAGGATCCTGCACCACCCAGTACAGCAACAGAACAATCAGAACGATTGGAAGAAGTGTTGGAACCTTTACAGCAGACATCCTAAAAACCCCCTTCGACACATCTACCCGGATTCCTGCCGAAAGAATCAAAAACGCACTCACTGGAGAGAACGAATCTCATCTCTCAGACGGGCTGCTTCCTCAAACCGCAACTCCTCGGCCGCCGCGAACATCTGCTCCTCAAGATCTATCAGGCGCTTTTTCAAATCGTCATCACTCATCGTATTTATGGGGCCGTGAACCTTGGCTTTCTTACGGCCCGATGTACCAGCTCCATCCGCTTTGTTGCCCTTGCCGGGCACACCTGACGATAGCGACAGGAACTCAGCGATGTCAGATACGCCTTTCTGAATGGTCTGTGGGGTGATGCCATGCTCCTGGTTCCACTCAACCTGTTTGGCGCGCCGTCGGTCAGTTTCACCAATCGCTTCCGTCATTGCCTTGGTGTGCCGGTCTGCATACATCACAACCCTGCCTTCAACATTGCGTGCAGCACGTCCGATGGTCTGAATGAGTGCGGTTCTACCTCTCAGGAACCCTTCCTTGTCTGCATCGAGGATGCCAACCAGCTTAACCTCGGGCAGGTCGAGCCCCTCCCTTAACAGGTTTACTCCAATGAGAATGTCAAACTCACCCAGCCTCAACGCCCTGATGATCTGAATACGCTCAAGGGTGTCAATCTCCGAGTGCAGGTACCGAACCTTGAACCCTGATTCGATCAGGTAATCGGTGAGGTCTTCAGCCATCTTCTTGGTTAGGGTCGTCACCAGAACACGCCCACCCGCATCCACTACGCGGCGAGATTCATTCATCAGATCATCCATCTGTCCAGATGTAGGTCTTACCTCAATCGGCGGGTCAACCAATCCTGTAGGACGAATAACCTGCTCCGCGATGTGAAGGCTGTTTTCAAGCTCAAATGGTCCTGGAGTAGCCGATACGAAGATCCCCTGTTTAACGTGCGCAAGAAATTCGTCGAACATCAGGGGACGATTATCGCGTGCGCTTTCCAGCCTGAAGCCATGCTCTATGAGCGTGTTTTTTCTCGACCGGTCTCCGGCATACATGGCGCCAATCTGCGGAATGGTGTTATGCGATTCATCGATGAGCAGTAACCAGTCCCCGGATGAGAAAAAGTCAAGGAGTGTGCTTGGTGTCTCGCCGGGCTTCCGCCCATCAAAAAACCTGGAGTAATTTTCAATTCCGTTGCAGTAACCAATGTGTTCAAGCATCTCAAGGTCGTACTCTGTTCGCTGCTTCAGTCGGTGAGACTCCAGAACCTTTCCTGCAGCGTCAAATGCCTTGATCTGTTGTCTAAGTTCTTTTCGAATGTCACCGATTACCCGCGCAACTTCCTCGCGGTTTGTAACGTAGTGACTCGCTGGATTGATAACGACGTGACCAGGCTCGGAAAGAACGTTGCCCGTAAGAGTGTCGAACTGTTCGATTGCTTCAACCTCATCGCCGAAAAACACAATGCGATATGCAACTTCCTCGCTGGCGGGGAAAACCTCAAGCCGCTCCCCCCTTACGCTGAATTTGCCACGCTCAAGAACAACATCATTTCGGGCATACTGAATCTCCACCAGCTTTGCCAGCACCTCATCCCGCGAATACTCTTCACCAACCGTCAATACGACCGATGCGTCGAGGTAGCTCTTTGGCGATCCGAGACCGTAGATGCATGAAACGCTGGCAACCACCAACACGTCTTTTCGAGCAAGCAGGGCACTGGTTGCGGCGTGACGCAAGCGATCAATGTCGTCATTTATCGATGCATCTTTCTCAATGTAAAGGTCACTCTGGGGAACGTAGGCTTCGGGCTGATAGTAGTCGTAGTAGCTGACAAAGTACTCCACAGCGTTTTCAGGAAAGAACTCTCTGAATTCATT
>CAYTTD010000185.1:0-4719 GCA_964440595.1 uncultured Gaiellales bacterium | reverse complement strand
GATCACCGGAGCCTTCTCAGTTACCCGTCAAGCAGTACAGCTTGGATTTCTCCCTCGGCTTCTGGTTAAACAGACCTCTAACTACTCGTACGGACAAATATATGTACCAGCAGTCAACTGGCTTCTGTTGTTGTCGATCATTACAGTTGTACTTCTTTTCAAATCTTCTTCAGGCCTCGCTTCAGCGTACGGCATTGCAGTGACGGGCACGCTGGCTATTGACACAATTCTCTTCTTCGTTGTTGTACGAGTGCTTTGGAACAAACCACTCTGGCTGACACTTGCCGGTGCCACGTTCTTCCTGATGATTGACCTGGCATTTTTCACGGCAAACATGACCAAGTTCTTTTCCGGAGGCTGGCTACCCATTGTAATTGCAGCAGCACTATTCACTGCACTTCACACCTGGTGGCGGGGAAGCAGAGTTACTCACGACCTTAGGGCAAGCGAAGAAGGATCAATAATTGATTTTGTCTACGAGCTGCACGACTCGCCCGACCCGCCACATCGAGTCAGTGGTAGCGCAGTGTTTTTGCACCCAGCTTCTGAGCGGGTGCCCCTGGCGATGCGATACAACGTTCTCCACAATCACGTGCTGCACGAGTTGGTTCTGATTGTTCAGGTCAACGTTGAGCCAGTTCCATTTGTTGATCCTTCAGAGAGAATGGTTTTAGACGACGCAGAAATTCCTGACGACGGCATCTATCGCATCTGCCTTAGGTACGGGTATCAGGAAAAACCAAATGTACCAGCCGCGCTTTCGGAGTTGCCAAATCTGGACATCCCGTTTTATCCCGATGACGCTACATACTTCTTGAGTCGCATGCATCCGGTCGTAACCAATAGACCCGGAATGGCTAATTGGCGCAAGCGGATCTACACAAGCATGAACAGGGTTGCGGCTCCAGCAGACATCTGGTTCAACCTGCCAGAAGACAGAGTGGTTTCACTTGGTTCGAACCTGGAGTTCTAAAACCAGTTACTTCTCGAATCTTCCGGTCAGCTGCTGCAATACGTCGGGAATATTGTTCCTGCGATAACCAAGCGTTCGCGCCGGTTGAACAACCACATAGTCACCCTTGTTTATTGGATCAGCCCAGGCCAGCGGTGGACGCGCACGATCACGCGTGGCCTGCGAAACCGATACCTGTTCGACAAGCTCATATGACACAACCTGGTCAGGTCGCTCAGAATCCATCAGTATCTTGTCAACCTGCCGCACGGTCCAAGGGTTCTGCGCGATGACTTTCGAGACTATCGGCATGCTGAGAATGCCGAGGGCGCCGTAAACGAATGCCGCAACCGTGATTTGGTTTTTTGAGAACTCAGTCACATCCTGCAAGACATACCACAAGGCTACAGCTAGCAATAGATTCGGCACCGCCATCTGTGCGGGCAACTTCTTTTTCCGGCTGTTTCGCTTAGAAGCAACCTCGTTCATGCGCTTCTCGTCGCCAACCGCAACTATTGTAAAGTATCTTTCGTCGGAGCTCATTGGCAACGGTATTACCCAATCAGCCACATAATCGAACCGGGAAGAAGGGTGCACAAATGACTGAGGTAGCAAACTCAAGCGGAGAAGTAGTCACTGAGTTTACCGAGGGAGGTTGGTGGTGGTGCGATCTCTCCTTTGTTAATTTCGCAACAGCTCAAGATTTTTATAGCAAAGTGTTTGGCTGGAGGTGGCGCGACAACCCACCATCCCTGGATGACTCAAATGCCTACCACATTGCCTTTATTGGTGAGCACCCGGTTGCAGGTGCCATGGCACTGACAAAAGATGAGGTTGCCGGAAAAATCCCTCCGCACTGGAACATGCATGTAACCGTGAGCGACATAGAAGCTTCAGCGGCCAGGGTGACCGAGCTTGGAGGACAGATCTATGTGGCACCGTTCGAGATCGAAGGTGCAGGCAAGCTATCAGTGGCATGCGACCCGCAGGGAGCCGTGTTCTACCTATGGGAGGCTGGCGAGCACAAAGGCGCAACACTTCGGGGTGCCAACGGAACGCTTTCATGGCAAGAGGCGATGCTTCCCGACATAGCAGCCGGTGCAGAGTTCTACACCAATCTTCTGGGCAACACACAAGAGCCATTTGGTGACGACTATGTTCTAATCAACAATCCCCGATCTGGTAAGAACAGCGCCGGGATTCTCAAGCTGACTGAAGAGATGCAGGGCATGCCCGCGTGCTGGAACGTTTACTTCTCGGTAGATGATCTCGATGCAACGCTCGACACAGTGAGATCTGCTGGAGGAGAGGTCATTCGCGAGCCCATGGTGGTGCCAGGCATCTGCCGATTTGCTGTCTGTGCCGATCCCGAAGGTGCACCATTCTGCGTTGAGGAAGAGCTGCCTACCTAAAGAGGAGTCGCCACAGTTTTCATGGCGTCTACGTCAGCTATTGATTCCTCGACTTGAGCGCACCAGCTCCTCAAACGCCGCCATAGCATCTTTTTTTCCATTGATGTCGGGTATCAGCGCTGCAAGCGGTGCAACCAAAGAATGATCAAGCTGGTTAGTGCGCGCGATTGCTCTAGCCAGCGCTCGGGGAACCCTTTCAACTTCATCGCTCTGCAACAGTTGATTGGCTCGAATGAACGAGTTTGGATCCGGACTACCATCTTCGTTAAAAGGATTGACTCCCGCAAGAGACAGAAGTCGCGTCACCACTTCATGACGGTCGCGATAGTCAGCACTTGCCTGGGCTTCCCTTGGCACGCTCCAACGGTCAACGACATCTGATTCGTGGAGCGGGGCTCCAATTGATTTCAAAACTTTTTCGGTGCGGCCTGGCCACCATGACAGGGTTTCCGCGATCCCCTCTTCAAGCCACACAAATCTATCTGAAATATTGACTGGGTCCGGCGGTGTTTTTGAGTGCTCAAGCTCATGCAAAACCGCCTGCGTAACCTCAACTGAGTCATCTCGCGAGGCTCGATTTCCATTTGCGATCAATCGCAAAAGCTTGCTGCTGAGGCCAGGGCCAAGGTCTATCCATCCGGTGTTTTGTGCTCTAGCCTGGTGCACGCTTGGTACGAGCGAGAGCATTGCCTGCTCAAGTTTTTTTGGAGAGCCCGACGAAACCGCATCAGGGATAATTCCGGCCTCGGTATTGCTCAGGAGAAGATTTGTTGCGAACGCGGCCTGATCCGTCGACAGCGAGATCCCTCGAAGATTTTTGGCTCCATTGAATGCATCAATTGTGCCGAGGAGACCACTCAACACTTTGCGTGCATTTTCGCGGTGCTCTCCGTAAAGAAGACTGCGCCCTGCTTTGTTTAAAGGCACCAATGAGTGGCCTTGCCCCGGCGCTACCCCCGGAACAATCGCAATCTGAACTTCTTCGTCGAGGATATTGCCGATGCGTCGATCGTCAATAGGCGTGTTTGCCACCCACGCATTTGCCTTCCAGCGATCGATGATCGGGCGGTGCGATGGAGGTGCATTTGGTTTTGCTGCGGCGATGAGCATTCCACTTAATCTCGCCACAACAGGTCATGCGGGATAAGTTGATAACCCTACCTGTCCACTCTACGGCACATCATTGGCCGCTTGAAGGATCGACACTAGATCCATCACGCCAAATGCACGGCCGCCCAAGTTTCATTAATGTGTTTCTTGAGGCGCTCCATGTCGGTGACATAAACATCACTCAATCCCTTTGAGCCGTCGACAAAAGTTTGCCCGACGATTGCTCTAAAACTCTTCACAGCCTCTTGTGCACTTTGTTGACTCGTCCTTAGATTCCCGGTGTGCTGCATAGGCACAACATCAAGAAGTGCAATTGCTTTTTTCCCATCACGGATGGCTGCCCCTAATGCACGATCCGCATTTGCTCGGTGCAAGGCCGGATTTGCAGTGAACACATTATCCGCTTTTCTTGCACACATGAATGCCGTGTCAAGATGCTCATATGCTCGCTTCATTCCGGTAGCAAATTCAACAAACCGTGCCCCGATTGGTGATATCCCGCTCATTATCTTCCCCTTACCCTTTCGTGGGCACAAATCTATGATGCCCGCCTACGTACCACCTGCACTTCGGCTGCGTCAGAGTTAATGTTTCAGCAAGGGGATGTTGAAAAAGGCCAACGTTGCCTACCAATCGCGCACGCCACTGGCAGCAATGACATGCCCATCACCGTCAATTGCAGTGACCGACCAAGTAGCGATTGAATCGGTTTCACGCCACTTTGGAAATTCGACCTCTACTCCCTGAACCTCCTGCGCCCAGGTAGCCTTGCCGTCCTTGTTGGATGCGACCAACTGGTAAGATTTCGCGCCGTCAACCTTTTTCCACTTGAAGGCTGAGGCCTTGTCGCCGAGACCCGATTTGGGCGAAACTAGTTCCACGGTTTCTGTTTTGCTGTCGCCCGTGACCAGAGCCGGATCAGATGCTTTGCCCACTTTGCCACGATCGTCTTTGGCAGACTCATTGCCCGATCCGCCACAGCCCCCAACCAGGATCGTCATGACAACACACGCCAAACTGCTTTTCATCCTGCTCATCTCAAAGCTCTCTTTCTGCTGCGTCTCTAATAGCAGTCATGCCTAGCTGCGCAGCGGCATACCTGATGTCTCGCAGCGTCGCCTTGTCACCAGCTGTTGCTGCTGCTCTAATCTTTGCCTTGAAAGCGTCATCGAGAGCGTTTGGTATTGACCGCGCCTTGGGATTTGTTCCCGCATAATCAGGGTCGAGCAAGCCGAGCTGCGCAGC
>CAYTTD010000184.1:0-4725 GCA_964440595.1 uncultured Gaiellales bacterium | reverse complement strand
GTCGAAAGTGGCTGCTGGTTGCGATTCCAACCGGCGCCGGACACGTAAACCCTGTGTTGCTGGAAAGCGTTGATCGCATGGCTGGTGGAAACTCAGCGAGCGTCGCGATCCAATACGGTGGCCTTCCTTCCGCGATGTCTGTTCACAAGGTCAAAAGCGCTGCTCGACTATATGGTCTACTACTGAAAAAAATCAGGGCACGGCTGGACCAGTTATATCCTTCTGGCGGTGGCCCAAAAGTTGTCATGTACGGCGAGAGTCTGGGAGCATGGATTGGCAAAGACGTCCTTGCGGCTGGCGGACCCGGGGGAGTTGAACGTCTAGGTATTCATCGTGCCTTATGGGTAGGAGTTCCTGGACTGAGTCACATCACCGACGCTCGGCTTGGTGCCGGTGTGGCAAGAACATTTAACAGCTTCCAAAGATTTCTATCTGATGCTAGACGCGGCACCACTTTGGCGCTCGGAAGTGGCGCCGCCAGTACAAAAGAAGACAATGTGGAAACGAGGGTCTTCAGCTACTCTCATCGAGATGATCCCGTGCACCGATTTGATACACGAATAATTTATCGAGCGCCGAAGAGCAACGATGCCAGCCGGGGTGCTTCTTCGTTGAACCTGGAGAGGTCTGATTCAGGAACAGGCACGGTTGCTGATGCGCGAGAGCCGTGGATTCCGGTACTGACGTTTCTGAAGACAACACTGGATGTAATCCGCAGTCAAAACGATGCAAGACCAGGGGTATTTCACTCCAGAGGCCACGACTACCGTGCTGAGATACCTTATCTTGTGCGAGAGGCATATGGTATGACAAACGTCAGTGACGGTGAAGTCAGGCGCCTGTTGACGATTCTTCAGTCATCCGACAAGTGGGTTCTCGGCCGCAAGTGGTAGGCATGAGACTGGTTTTCGCTTAGTTCCGATAAAACGATAGGGACAAAACGGAAACTATAGTTGGGACAGGTGGAGTCAGTGACGCTGGTTCGGCAATCACAGGGCATGGTGCCCTTTCGTGCAGTTTCATACGGGCAACAAAGCGATGCGGTATCAGAACCTTCTGCAGGTGAAACCGGATTACCTCCAACAATCAAAGACGGATCTGGTCGAGAATACAAGCTGAAGACTGATCCACAGAATGGTGCCCCGTACTATGAACATGTGAGTCAGGTGACGGCACCAAACGGAAACCGTCTTGATTTGAACATCTCGCTCTACTTTTTGGCTGATGGCGGCATGTTGCGAAAGGTTAACCAAAAGGTTTCTGCACCCAACGGTGATACTCGGCAGGATCTGATTCAGACCGTCATCGGGAAGGATGGTCTGCCTAAAGCAGAACAGCTCGATTCCAGGATCACGAAGCCAGGACGCGTTGACCATGAGGTAACCACTTCAGTTTTCAGCGCTGGAAAACCGGTACGAAAGTCTACTGACCTCAGCGTGGTTCAGGAGCAGTATGACCCGGCATCAAAGACAGCAATCAACAGCACCACCAGGATTCACGCTGAGTGGGGTGACGGACAAACGCCAATTTCCCAGGATGCACCACCTGCGTCACTCTCCCGATCTGAAGATGTGAGTTACAAGACCGACGGCGGCGGAATCAACAAAGACACTCCGAGGATAATTACCACACACCGCGAAGGAGCCATGGGGACCGACGGAAAGTTTGCGTGGGTTGGTGACATGCAATTGATCGTTCGCTTTGATGGAAGAGGCGGTCAGTATTTGGAAATTGAGCGGCAGGTACCAATGGATGCCGCCGGAAATCCAATCATGGCGAGAGCCAAGACGATCAGGACGGACGACAAGCAGAATCTCGTTAACAAGGGCATGATGCAGGCTCGCATCTGGGGTGGATTCGCCGGCAACCTCCTCGCAATTGCCGGTTCGAGGATGCTTGGTGGAAGCTTCGGCGGCGTAGGTAAGGCACTTGTAGGAGTTGGAATTGCAGCGACGGGTGCCGCTTTCGCAGGCGAAGCGCACGCTGCAGCTACTCAACGAAATGACGCATCGATGGCGCGATTGTTCATGACCGGATATGACACTGCCTGGATGGGGCTTTATGGCGCATACCTGATCAAACGAAGAGGCATGTCGGCTTCTGCGCAGATCAATAACCTGGCGACGGGTGCAGGATTGGCTGGGCTTGCCGGCAACGCCACGGTGTTTAACACAACAAGACGTCCAGGTGATGTGGAAGTCAATGCTGAACTGCCAAAGGTCTTAAATGCTGTGCCGGCGGAATCATTTGCAACTTCAAATGGCGAGGCGCTGCTAAATGGAATGAGCGTTGTTGGTGCAGTAATGCCTGACGATGTCGTTCAATTGCCCGATCTTGTCAGCTGATTAGAGGCTCACGCCACTCTGGCAGGTTAACCTGTTTGGCTCGATCAAATCGATTCGTTATCACCGCATCAATTCTTGGGTCTGCAAGCAACCTGCCCATATCTTTTGCCTCGTCAACCGTCCATACAGCTACAGGAATATTGGCGCCAGCGGCAGCATCCAGCAGAGCGTTATGAACCATTGCCTTGTGGATGCCTATGAAATCTGCTCCAGCTTTGGCAGCCTGGCGCACGGGAAAATCCGGCTTGAACTTCTTCCTTGCAAACCGGGCAAGAGGTAGCTCGTAGAAAAGCAGTCCGGTCGTAATCGCAGGATTGATCTTCTCAACGTTCTTCACGACGTCATCATCGAAGCTCATTAGCTGAAACCTGTTCAGGGAAAGATCACCCAGCGCCGCTATAGCCTGTTGTTCAAATCCAGATGCCTTAAGTTCGATCGTCATGTCCAGGTTGTTCTTCATGGCGAAATCAATTACCTCTGAAAAAGTCGGAGGTAGTTTTTTTGCTCCCTCACGTGCCGCCTTACCGTAATCCATTCTGGAGATGGGTTTTGAGAAAGGTCCGTCCAAGTTCTCGTCATGGTGCACAACCAGAACACCATCTCGTGTTCTTCTTACATCGAACTCAATACAGCTCGCACCCTCATCCAAAGCGCGTTGAAAGCTTGGCATTGTGTTACCGCTGAGACCATCACCTTTGAATCCTCTATGTGCTATGACATCTGGAAGGACGTCAATGTTGGTTGCAGATGGTCTGCCTGGAAGCTCAGCTGTTTTGGCACCAACTAGCGCCGAACTGGAGAGGGGTGAAGGAAGCATGACCGAAAAATTATAGCGATCGGTATGACTGGGGTAAGTTTGTATCCGGGAGGAATAGTAGGTTTTGGCCCATGTCGGACATTGAACACAAACCCGCGGGGCCGCCAAAAGCAGCCCAATTTGTCTTGGTTGCTGCTGTACTGGTGGCCTTGCTAATGACCATCTATGCGGTTAATGGCACTCGCAATACTGATCACCCACTGCTCTCAAATGACGGGAAAAAGTCGTTGGTGAGATCAGATCGAATACAGGCGGTGTATCTGGATAATGGTCGGGTATATTTTGGACGCCTTAAGTATGAGGGAAGTGGAATCTACGTTCTCAAAAAGGCATTTTTCATTCGAGAAAAGCCTGACAAAGAGGGCGAGAATGATGCAACCCAGCAGGTAGTTTCGGTTCGCGAAGAACTAACCGGCCCTGATTCAAACGTAATTCTCAACGGTCGGCACATCGTGCAGATCCAAAACCTCGCACCGAACTCAAAGGTTGGAGATGCAATCGAGTCGGTTCTCGATTCTTAGGCAGAGGCGTCAAGAAGTCCGTCGCAATATTCCTGTCGAAACCAACATGGCTGTTCGCGCGGGCTCAACCTGTACGAAATACCCGCTCCATCCAGCAACTGCCGTGAATTGTGTTTGAAAACTGTTTGCAGTTTGTCAGGATTGTCGTTCGACCTCTAATGATCCTGCTGCGATATCCCGATGCAACCAGTGGTGTTGTTGCGGGACGTACAGAGATTGATTATCGTGCTTGCCATTGCGTTGATAAACGCAGTGGTCCTAATGCTGCCCAGTGGTGCGGTGGCGGCACCTGGTGATACTGATCAATCTGGAAATGTGGCTTGGCAGTGGGCGGATGAAAGCATTGCATTTGTGAGTGAAAACTCATTTATTGCGCAAAATGTCGTTGACGCAGGAGGAGCAAATACGCTCACCAGACAACAATGGGTCGATGCACTTGTTGCGCTTGATTCTTACCGAGCAACCCAAACTGGTGAAACACCGCAGATGTCGTTCACAGCGCAGGGAACAGAGCTTCATGACGTTGACCGTTCATCAACTTACGCGCGTGCCGTTCGATTGGGGTGGATAAAGCCGATTTCTGGTCGCTTCTCGGGCAACGCCCCCGTGACTGCAGATGAGGCTTCAGTCGGCATTGTTCGTGCATTGGGGCTCGGACCACAGCTCAAGGATTTCTCCAATGCATTGAAGCGTGAGGTTCCCGGAGCCAAATCCCGTCTGACGGCTCGCGCAGCTCAGGTTTTCACGCGGTCTCTTGGCATGCGCTATAACCACCTTCAGGGGTATGAGGATTTGGAGACTTCCCCGAATGAGCCAGTAAAGGTCGGTCAAGCGGCATTCATGCTTCAGCGTGCAGCTCTTCTTGATGAGTGGAGGCTAGCGCAAATTGATGCTTTTGCCACTTTTGATATTCCAGACCTCAATGACAGGCAAAAGAGAGTCATGAAGCGCGCGACGAAACTAATTGGATACCCCTATGTGTGGGCGGGCGAGACTGAGAACATGCAGGAAGAAGGACACGGTGGGTTCGATTGTTCAGGGT
>CAYTTD010000183.1:0-4728 GCA_964440595.1 uncultured Gaiellales bacterium | reverse complement strand
CATGGCAGGAACCAGAAAGGCCACTCTTGTCGATTCCGATTCGGCAGGTACAACCGTTGAAGCGACAACGATCACTGATGTTGCACCGCCAGAGATTGAACCAATGGTTAACGAAACAGAAGAAGAAAGCGCCCCAGCTGACAGGACAAAATCCAAAAAGCCGATGTCAAAGGCAGAGGTAAAAAGAAGAGCCAAAGCCAAGGCAAAACTAAGAAAAGAGCGAGAAAAAGCCAAGAAGCAACGCGAGAAAGAGCTGCGCAAGAAGCAGCCAAAGTCCACTGAAAGTCAACCAAAGGTCACAGAGCCCCAACCAAAGGCCGAAGCAGATCAAGGCAAGAAAAAGGAAAAGCCTGAAAAAACCTCAAAATTCAAGCTGTTTGGACGCAACAAGAATGAAAAGAAAACTGAACCATCCGTTGAAGTACCAGAGTTAAAGTTCCCGGATTCAAAGGTAACTGAAGTAAAAGCAACAGAGCCTACAGCTGTAAGCGATGAGGTAACAGCTATTCCAACTCCGCCAGCGGTATCTGAAGATGTGCAAAGAGTTACGTCCGAGACAGAGGCAACAAAGCTTCCGGTTGAGCGCCCTGAATCATTCTTTGCCTTCACTGTAAACCAGCAGGAGCCAGCTGAGCCAGCTGAAGATGAATCAGTTTTGGCATTCGAACCGGCATTAACGACCCAAGCGAATGTGGTCGAGGCAAGTCCCGATTTTGAGCTGGCATTCAAACCAGAAGATCCAATAGCAAAGCTAGAGCAGGAGCCCGCATCTTCCGCGACGCCCTCGACGGAAGTTCCTCCAGTGGTCGAAGCGACCGAAGATACTGAACCCGTTGTACCTACATCGGTGCCCGAGCCAACTCCACTACCAGAGATAGCGATCGCCACACCAGAACCAGAAGCGATTCCAACAACAGAGCCAGCGCCCGAGCCAACTCCACTATCAGAGATAGCGATCACCGCGCCAGAACCAGAAGCAGCGGCTCCAACAACAGAGCCAGCGCCCGAGCCAACTCCACTACCAGAGATAGCGATCGCCACACCAGAAACAGAAGCGGTAAATGAGGTTCAATTCGAATTGACCGAGGTCAATTCAACAAAACCACAGGCTCCCAGGCATGAATTACCAAAGAAGCGTGAAACGCTTGATTGGAAGCCTTCCCGAACCGCGAGCAGGCAAGTTGAGCGCGAAGAACCGGTGTTCACTCCTAAACAACCGACTCAAAGACTTCCCCGCTCCCAGAGCGGTATAGGGCGCCGATACTCAACGGAAGAAGCGCTACGTGACCGGGAAACCGAGATCAGGATGCGCATCGAAGAGAAACGCCAGAAATTGCTGCATCTATTTGCATCGATGGATGACGAGTAAAATCCTCAATAGGCCAAACGGTGACAATTCCGAATATTTTTTGGCCTAAGCTGACTCTTGCAAGTTTTTTTTCGGTCTCAAATACCTACTTGACGACGCGGGCGAACATTTATCAGACTCCGTTCATCGACTTGGTGGTGCAGGTCGTAAGGGAACAAATTGAGAGGGGTCAAAATGTTGGGGAACATCGCGGGAACCAGTCGAACACCGGCAAACACAAATCTTCAGGCAGCTGGAGCTGGTGGAGTAACAATGTACGATGCATCGGGTCCGATGCCGCGTCGGCTATCAGCAGCGGATGCGAACGGCAGCACTGATGCAATATTGGGAACCGCCTACGAGAACGCAGTAAAGACAGATGCATTCTTTCGTAATCAATTTGGTCGCAATGGTTGGGACAACAAAGGATCTGCGTTAGAGATCGTGGTGCATGCACCTGATCCGGATACCGGCGACGTTATGAACAACGCTTACTGGGATCCGCGCGAGAGAAAGATATTCCTAGGCGATGGTGATGGACGCCTTCTTGCGCCACTTGGCAATTCTTATGATGTCATGGTTCATGAAGCTGTCCACGCCATGGTGGATTCCGAGGTCAATCTCAAGTACGTCGGCCAACAGGGTGCCATCAATGAAAGCTTTGCCGACGTTCTCGCATGCCTCGCAGACGATGACTGGACAATCGGCGAAGATGTGCTGACACCAAACGTTGCTGGCGACGCTTTGCGCGATCTGTCTAAGCCACGTTTTGATCACGTATCAAACGTCCCATCGGGAATGGATGAAGTTCACGACCTGAGCGGAATTCCAAGCTTGGCAGCTGTTCGAGCAGCCAAGGAAATTGGCAAGAACGAGATGGGTAACATCTGGTATCGCGCTCTTACTCAACACCTGGATTCGAGATCAGGTTTTTCTGGGGCTGCACGTGCAACCCTCGAGGCAACGGTTGAGCTCCACGGAGCCGACAGCAAGCAATTCAGCGCAGTGATGGATGCCTGGAAATCAGTCGGAGTTGATCCGCGATTCAAACTTGAATCTACTCCTGCTCCATCAGTTGCACAGGCCAAGGCAGGAGCAACATCAACGAAGTAGTTTGTCACTGACATATAAGGAATTTGGGTGATTTGTTTCTCCGGACGCGCCAGCACGCTCAATGGGGAGTGAGCGGTGCGGCCACCCCTGGTCCCCCCGATGCATTTATTTGCGAGAGGAATTTCGTGAAGCATCCAGACCGGAATCTCCGAAGACGCAACAGAAAGTCACCCAAATCGGATGCAGCCTTCAACAACTGCATCCGAATGATGAACAACGACCGGTCATACGTGGGAATGGCCGGTCGTTTTTCAAATGATGTCAAAACCGGGGTATGGAAGCGGAACAGGAACCGGAGTAGGCAGATCAGTCTTAAGTTGTTGCGCCACAACATTGACCAGCCAGCCGCCAGCACTCAGGTGACTGGCACCAAGCGTCGCAGTCTGTTCAACCAGCGATCTTAGCTCCGCATCTTCGCGTCCAGTCATCGTACGCCCCTTGGCTCCGTAAACCAGCGCACGAGCCCTTCTCAAAGCCTTGGAACCTGACAACACATCCTGGATAGCCTGATTGATGTACTGGTGCCCTACCGGAGGAATGCCAGCGCTGGGATGCTTTGATGATCTCTGAAATCCAGCAATTGCTGCGAGGGTACGATCGACGCTTTGGATTGAACTATCCAGATAGAAAAGTGGGCCGACCGTTCCTGTGCGGAACCAGTCGCCTACGCTCTTTGACGCAGCAAATATGGAGATAGCCGACTCAGCTTTGAGCGACGCCTCATTCACATACTCGATCGCCCTTTCAAGGTGGCGCGAAAGAGGATGCTTCCTCTCTATGGAGCTGCTGATCCCGGTGATGTGCATTTGCCGTGAATTCTCCCAACCGTCACAGGATATCTTCGCCACGGAATGGCTAGTAGGATGATCCTCCACTTAGGGCACAAAGTGCTAAAAAACCGATCTTTTTGGCCGTGTTTTACACCGGTTCGGGTACTGAGAGGCCACCTTGGATGGCATCTAACCGCGACTGATTGCCGCGCGCCGGCAGCACAAACGTGTCTTTTAGGTCACCGTTACGTGTGACGTAGCGTCCGACCAGTTGATTTCTTTGAACTTCAACTTCAAGATATCCGAAGCCAGCATGCCGGAAAGCACTCCACGAGGGTTGTGACGACAGAAACGGGTAGACGGGCGCCCCGCCGCCACCTGCCGTTACCTGAACTGTGCCGTAGCCATTCAAGGGTGTAGATCTCTCGTACCAGTGGTCGTGTCCGTTTAGCACCAGATCAACGCCGTGCTTTGCAAGAAGCGGACCAAGATTAGCCATGTGTGGAGATCCAGCGTGCCGCTTCTGGGCTGAATTTAAGGGGTGATGCATCATTACGACACGGAATTTTGCGTCTTTGGCAGCAGCTAGATCCTTTTCAAGCCAAATAGCCTGGTCAGTACCAGGTGCCAATGCTTCATTGCTATCTAGCGCTGCAAAGTGAACGCCCCCGCTATCAAAACTGTAATACCTGGCATTCTGCAGATGAGGAAATCTTTTGAAGTAGGCATCTGCGTTACCTGTGCCAATGTCATGGTTGCCAAGAACCGGATATACCGGGAACTTCTGCATAACTCCGCCAAATAAATTTGGTGGATCTACCTTTTTCTGCCACGCCTTCTCTGAGCCGTCGGGATAAGCAATATCGCCAAGCGGAAGCACGAAGCGTGCAGAAGTCTTCATGATCCTTGACGCAACATCCTCCTGACCATGACTGCCAAAACCAATGTCACCGACAGCAACAAATCGCCATGACCCCTGCTCAGCATCGACAGCAGCACCACCTGGTTTACTCCTGAAGATGAAGTTGTTCAGCTTGCTTCCGAGCCGAAACCCAATATCCGCAAGCCAACGCGGAACACCGTACATCGAGCCTGTGTACGCGTCTGCGATACCCTTTCGACCATCGTAACGCGCTGGATTGTCAAGAAGCGAAACCGAATGGCTGCCGTAGCCCGGCTTTATATTAGGTGAAACTGCCGGGCCAACAATCATTTCGCAGAAAACATTTTCCTGGTATCAATATCTACAACGATTGGATCATGATCAGATGAACCGTCAGGAGTTGTGACATCGTCACGAAACGCATCCGAGCCGCGATAGGTGTTGATGTGCGGAATCTTCACTGCTTTTACAGCCTTCTCCAGCTCGGGAGAGTACATGAAGTGATCAAGTAGGTTCTTCTGCCCGCGATAAACGTAGGTGTACCTGTCGTCCGCCTTCAATTTGTCTGGGGCATCATTGAAGCGGCGACTTCCATCTGTCCTGAACACGAGTTT
>CAYTTD010000182.1:0-4728 GCA_964440595.1 uncultured Gaiellales bacterium | reverse complement strand
TTGTGATATTGCGACACCCGACCAAGGATGGGTGCATGGAGCCGGAAATTCGCAGTTACAACGCAATGAGGCTTTCGGCAGCGCTGCGACACTTTCGTGAATCGGCACAGTTGACGCAGGCTCAGCTTGCTGAAGCAGCGGGTGTAAGCCGTGATGCGATTATCAAGCTGGAGTCGGGCAAGGTTACAGAGCAGGTGTCGCACCTATTGAAGTTGCTGAGAGCGGTTGATGCCAGGATTGTTGTTAAGGGAGCCGACTGGTGACGACGCTGAATGTCTGGATGGGCGACGAGTGCATCGGCGCGCTTGCGAGAAGGGGCAAGGAAGTTGTCTTTTCTTTTAGCGAGAAAATCGTGGCAACGCATCCGGCGTCTCCACTTATTTCGGTGGCGATGCTTGTGCGCGCGGCGCCTTGGCGTGGCGCAGTGCCTGAGGCATTCTTCGGTGGGCTGCTGCCTGAAGGCGAGGTGCGCAGAATGCTCGCGCACGACTTCAGGATTGACGACGGAGACGACCTTGAATTGCTGCGCAGGATTGGTCGTGACTGCGCCGGTGCCCTGCAAGTGCTGCCCGAATCGGTTGCTCCCGCAACCGATGGTGGATCGCTGGAGTTGTTGAGCGAAGAGCAGGTTGCAGCGCGATTGCGTTCGCTACGGTTCAGTCCGCTTGGGGTGGACAATCGAGTGCGCGTGTCGCTCGCTGGAATGCAAGAAAAAATGGTATTGGTGACAGGCAATAACGGATGGTCGCTGCCGCTCGATGGTGCTCCTTCAACTCACATACTGAAGCCGCCTCATGCATTTCTCGCGCACAGCGTTGCCAATGAAGCGTTGTGTATGCGCATCGCGCATCATGCCGGTGTGCTGGCCGCTGATGTGAGTCGCTCCTGGTTTGCAGGGTGCGAGGCGCTTATCGTCAAGCGGTACGATCGCGAGCGCGTCAACGGGCAGGTCAGGCGCATTCACCAGGAGGATCTGTGTCAGGCGCACGCATTGCCGGCTAACCGCAAGTACGAGGAGAATGACGGGCCAACGCTTGAGTCTTGCGCTAGCCTGATCCGCGATTGGACTAGCGGAAACGAGAGCATGCTTCGCCTGCTTGATCTGGTCACCATAAACGTGGCCGTTGGCAACGCCGATGCGCATACCAAGAATTTTTCGTTGCTGCATCACCGCTCCGGCATCATTGAGCTTGCGCCGGCATACGACATCATGTCTACGTTGTTTTATCCGCAGGTCAACAAGACGCTGGGCATGTACGTCAATGGCGTGTCTGACATCGAGCGCGTAACATTTGCTGACGTACGCAAAGAGGCGCTCGGATGGGGCCTGCCCCCGGGCGTCGTGGACGATCGTATGGGCGCCGTTATTGCTCAGCTGCCCACTGCTCTCGAGGCCGCCGTTGGCGAGTTGGATCCACCGATCGAATTAGCCGAGTGGCTTGGTGATCGCTTTGTAGCTCTTTGTGGTGAAGGTGTGGGGTAACCGCGCAGAGGGGCAGTCAAGTCTGAGACAATGAGCATATGCAACACGCTGGTGTTGCTCCCTGATGTCACACTGCTGTCTGGGAACCTGATTAGGAGACCCAGACAATGGAAAGAGTTTCACGCGACGCAGCAGATGACGAAGTTGTACCCTGCGAACCCCACGCTTCCCCTTTGCGCGCTGCAGGGTTTTACACGGCGGGTCAGGTATTGGGTGGCGATGTCAACGACGACCTGATGTTTGTTGAGGCACTGGAGGAAGTGGGGGTGAAAGCCGAATCAGTTGATCTTGCCCAACTCACGTCGTCATCTCAAGGCAACTTCACTTATCGTGATTTGAACACTGGAATCTCGCGCACGTGGCAATTGCCGGACGCAGCTCTCATGTATCACGGCGCACTGGCTCCGGAAAATACTGGGCACCTACTTGAACAGATGGAGAAAGCCGGGTGTGCGATCATCAATGGATTAAGCGCATGGCAGACCATGACCAACAAGTGGAAGTTTTACGAATTGATGCGAAGCGCAGGTGTGCCGACCATTCCAACCGCGCTAATTCAAAACCACGATGAAGCTATAGCTGCCGCCGAGCAATTCGGTTGGCCTATGGTTTTCAAAACGCCGGTGGGTACCGAAGGTGATGACGTTTATGTGATTTCGTCCGTGCGCGAGCTACGGGAGCGGGTTACCGATCGCATTGCTGAGCTGGGTGGCAAGATGATTGCTCAGCCTTTCATCGAATCGCGCATCGATGATCGGCTGGAACCAACAATCTTCAAGTTGGCGGGTACAAGCTCAATTGGTATGCGCAACGACTTTCGCATCATGAGTCTTCAGGCTCCAGGTGAAGCGCCGCAGATAATTGCCACGTTTCAGCGCATCGCTGTGCACGCCGAGCAGGCGGTAAACAATGTTGCAAAAGGGTCTCGCGAGGTAATGATCGAGATAGGCGATCTGAATCCGTCTGATCAGCAAACTGTGTTGAGTGCAATCAAAGCGATGCCCGAAGCGCAGTTGGTTGGTTGGGATCTAATCGGTAATCCGGGTGAACGCCTTATCATGGAGGCGAACTCAGGCCCTGGTCTTCCGTATTTTGTTGATAAGCAGGCTGCTAGAAATCTACTTGGCCCGTGCGCGAATTTAGTGAAGGATTCTGCGCAGAAGGCGCGTGCCAGACGTGAATCCCGTAAGGCCAAGTGAGTGAGTCGTAGCGGCCGACGCGTGACTTGATTCATGTCATGCGCACCGGTGAAGAATATCTTTTTAAAGTCAAGCAATGATGGTTGCCTAACTGTGGAACTGGTTTGCGGGTCTGCCTGGTTCCAAAACAAAGCGGGAGAGAATACAAACTCAAGCAGAGAACGCATTTCAATATGCTGAAAGAAGGAAAAAATGAACATCAGCTCCCTCCCCGCCGTAGCAATTCAGGTTCAGAAGCCGCAGAATCCCACATCGCCCAACTTGATCCGGACTCCAATCGTTGAGCTGCCCCAGCCAGACGTTCTTCGAATGCCGTTCGTCGGCGCCTTCAAGGATGCAGTATTGGCGGCAAACAAGCTCGTGCACTCATCACGTGGAGCCGCATGGGGTGTTGTTCAGCTGCAGACGCCGAACAATTTTGATTTCGTTCCGCTTGGCGTGGAAAGCAACGGTGCCATCGAGCCG
The DNA here is from genome assembly GCA_964440595.1 of uncultured Gaiellales bacterium. Classification (GTDB taxonomy): domain Bacteria; phylum Actinomycetota; class Thermoleophilia; order Gaiellales; family SKUG01; genus CAYTTD01. The sequence continues at coordinate 1,581 of CAYTTD010000182.1, read as the reverse complement.
TTTTCATTCAATAACTTTGGTCCCGACATGCCGATTGGTGGCGCATATACCGAGCGCTTTGAGCGAACAGATGCAACAGGCGCCATCGTTGCGATTGTGGGCTCTTCACAATTTGCAGACCTGCACGGTGGCGCCGCAAACAGAGATGTTGCCAGCCTAGAGGAGCTCGGATTCAAGGCCGGAATAGACTTTCCAATCGACTGACATTTTGTCAGGAGTCCACTGAGCAACTATTGGCTTCGACGCTTATAATCGGCCAATGTCACGTATCGAGGTTCAAGTCACTGTGAAAGCTTCCGTCGAAGATGTGTGGGAGGCGTACACGACTCCCGCGGCTATCATGGAGTGGAACGCGGCTTCAGAAGATTGGCATACGACAAGTGCAACTGTTGATCTTCGCCCCGGGGGAGTGTTCAGCTCTCGTATGGAGGCGCGCGATGGCAGCGCGGGGTTTGACTTTACAGGTACATATACAGGCATCGTCAAATACGAACGCATCGAATATGAATTTGGTGATCGCCATGCCGAGGTTACGTTTTCCCAGGAGGGCGACAATACCCGCGTCACGGTGGCGTTTGACGCTGAGAGTGAAAACCCAATCGATATGCAGCGTGCTGGTTGGCAGGCTATCCTCGACAAATTTGCGCGTTACGTTGAGCGTCTCATGTAGGAATCACGTCGGTGCAAGTCGAGCGCCAGTGCGGCCTTAGCCACTCGATGCAACCCCTTTGTCGTTCATCCCCGACAATTGGTAGACGTAGTCGAAGATTGGAATGCGGGACACGAGAATGAATGGTAAAGCCGCCCTGTGTTTGGGCGTGTGTGCGGTATCGCTGTTGTTGACGGGTTGCAGTGGGCAAGTACGTCACGCAACCAATATCTCAACGACAACGGCTACCCTGAATGGTGTTGGCGCATCTGCCTGTGGTGGATCAGGTGAAATCTACTTTGAGTACTCCTCGTCAAAAGCGGCGCTCGAAGCTGGTGCTGGAACAAAAACCAAGAGCAATTACTACGGCGAAACGGCAGGTGCATGTGGCGAGAACCCGCCCATGTATCCGTATTCGATGAACATCGGTGGGCTCGCGCCCGGCACGACGTATTACGCAAGGTTCTGCGGCACTGAGAATGGCGGGGCAGCCAAGTGTACCGGTGCCACACAATTCACCACTCGAATGGCTAACTTCAACATGCAGAGGCTAACCATTTCGGGCGACAAATTCATGCAGGGTGACAAGCCATGGGTTCCGTTCGGTTATCACTACCACTCACCAACGTGGGAAAAGTATTTCGAGGATCCTGCTACGGGAGATTGGCCGACGATAGCCAAGGAGGTGCGTCAGGCTCGCGAGAACGGCGCGAATTCAATTCGTATTTATCTGCAGCTCTTTGACTTTGTTGAGCGTGATTCAGCCGGAGTGCTTCGGATCAAGCTCGATCAGAATCGCGCCTACCGCCGCATGCTTGGCCTTGCTCAGCGTGAGCAGCTATACCTGAACGTGAGTGGTGACCTGGTCTGGAAGCCAGGGCGTGTGCCGGCGTGGTACGACCAGATGACCAACGAGCAGCGGTGGGCGCTGC
>CAYTTD010000181.1:0-4734 GCA_964440595.1 uncultured Gaiellales bacterium | reverse complement strand
GGCAATGACTACAGATCGCCCCTACCGCAAGGGCATGCCAACTGAGAAGGCGCTGCGAATACTAGGTGAGGCAGCAGGCGACCAGCTTGACGAGTTCTACACGCAGTGCTTCCTGCGCATCTTGACGCGCGAGTGTGAGGAGTACCAGCGCGGCAAGCTCACTAGCTTTGAGGCTGAGATTGCATCACACGAGGCGCTCGCCGAGAACGAGCTGCTGGTGCTGGAAGGCAAGTCCGCAGCGGACGAACATGAACAAGCCGTTGGCGGCACCGGTGCGATCGATGCGCCGTCAGCGACAGAAGCCCCAGCCGACAGCGACGCAACATCAATCGCCACCGACTCAACCGTTATTCAGTTTCCGGGAACGGCTGAAGCCGAACCTCGCGCGGCGTAAATTATTCGTTCAATCGTGTCCTGGATGGATTGCGTTATGGAAGTCGCCTAAGCGGGCTCCTTGGCCCAGTACTCAAACCAGCGGCGCACGACCGAGTAGAACCAACGCGGGTCGACGGTCGAGAAGGCGCAGTGGTTGCCAACGTCGGTCAGCCACACGTGGACGTTCGGATTGTTCTCGGTGACCTGCATGAGAGCCTCAGCGTGCTCAACGCCAACAACGAAGTCGTCGCGAGCATGCAACGCCAACGTAGGAAGTTTTAGATCCTCAGCCCACTGAAGCGGTGAGGGGCGGGTAAGCATGTCGTCGTATGAGATTCCGTAGTAGTCAACGCTGGTTGCCTTCACCATCTTCGTCCAGGTGTTGACCTCGGCAGGCAGACCAGCACGGCGCCCGGCTGCCCGCAGCGTCGCCTGCCAGATGGCCCACAGACCAAAGAACGGATGCCTGATGTTTGGCCTGGTTGAGATGTACTCGATCGCCTGGTGAATGTCAGTTGGTGCTGACACGGCAAGTATGCCGCCGTCGACTGGGCAGTCCTCGGCCTGCCCGGAGAATCGAGATGCGTTCAAAACCGTCAATCCACCAAGTGAGAAGCCGATGATTCCAACGCTGGTAACACGCGGATCCGTATGGAGCTCGCGCGCAATTTCGAGAACGTCCTGCGCCTCATGCCAGCCAACACTTGAAGGCCTGTCGGTGGTCCACAGCGACTGCCCCCACCCGCGCATGTCAAACGTTGCTACATGGAATCCCCAATCCGCATAGGCACGCTTTGCAACGCGCCGCACGAAGTCAAAGTTCTTGTTCGTCTGCAGGCCATGACAGATGATGAGCGCAGGACGCGGTGCATCATGCATTGCCTGCAGGCCCGCCAACTTCACACCGTCATACCCTGTGAAAAGCCGCTGCTTGAAAACGCCCGGATACTTGTGCGTGAGAGTGGTGAGCTCGGGCATGTGGGAGAAGAGCACGTTGACGCCTTCGGCGCCGTACTCACGAAAGAACGCCATCGACGTAGGCATTGGAAGAGGGTCATGGGGAAACTTACGCAGGTGTTCAACTACATCGGCAACAGACCGCTCATCCTTTTTTCCCGGCATCGTTGAGGGACGCTCGAAGTGCGCCACCCTTGGTTGTTCACGGGCTTTGTCACGACGAATGCGATATGAGAGCTCGCGCACGGCCTCAGCGACAATGAAAATCGCGAAGACTGGAAACAGCATAAGAGACAATACGCTTCTCCGCGCACCCTCGTAGGTGCGGGTCACACGGGGCCTGCGCCGCGATCGTACGCGCTGGCTGGCGGGAGGCTCGTCATCATCAAGCGATGCCGCGCTGAATTCTGACGAAACAAAAGATTCTGATTTCAAAGCCTCATCTGCGCTATCAACGGGCGCAACCGGCGCGACCTCCTCAGCCATATTTGAGTTGTCAGCCGCAGTCGCCTTACCAGCCGTATTCGCCTCAGCAGCCGCAGTTGCCTTACCAGCCGCAGTTGCCTTACCAGCCGCAGTTGCCTTTGCGTCCTCAGAACCCTTCTTGGCCGACTCAATCGAATTCTCGCTTGGCTCAGCCTCAACGTCTGCAGTTTTGCCGCGCGCCTTAGCTGCACCATTACCGTTAGTGGTTTCGACTCCCGCGGCGTTCGATTCTTCCGGAGCCGCTACCTCGTCTACAGGTTCTTCCTCGGCGACTCTCAACGTTGCAGCATCACCTGGCGGTGGAACGATCACCGATTCGCGATCACGCTTCTCGGCTGTCTGCTTGAGCCTTTCGGCGAGACTCGGCATCTTGGGTGACTTATCTTTTCCGGCCATGGTAGCTGCTTTCCCAAATACCGCGGGATGTATGCGTCACCGGTCAGGAAGTCTGAGAGCTCAAGGCAGGAGATGCCGAAGCGCCACCGCTGGCTAGGCCAGCCAGCACCACTTTGACGATTGCCTCCTCGGCCTCGGCAACGTCGCTATCGCCCGATGGCAGTGTGCCCATAACCCAGCCAGACAGCACCTCATCCACAGCGCCCCAAAATATGTAGCTGAGAATACGGGCTTTGATATCCGTTCGAAACTCACCGTTGCGCTGCCCGAGCTCAATCATTCCCTCAATGCGCTCAAACATTGCGGTGATCTCTCCTACCTGCTCGCGCAGGTTTCTTGATCGAGTGACTTCGAGGATAACCACTCGCACCAGATCGGGCGCAATGAGATAACTGCCAAGCATCAGGCGAATGAATGACTCAAGCATCGTCATTGCCGAAGCCCCGGATTCCTCAATCGTGGCAAGGCCGCGGTTCAACTGTTTCCAGGTACCTTGAAAAACCTCATCCAGTAAAGCCTCTTTACTGTCGTAGTAGTGGTAGACAAGCCCATGTGCCACACCGGCTTCGCGAGCAATATCGCTTACGCGCGCATCGTTGAACCCGCTCTCCGCAAAGACCTTTGTCGCGGCATCGCGAATCGCCCTGCGCTTTTGATCACCCTTGCTAGCCATGAAGATTTACCGATTCGCCTCTCAAAGCGCTCATGCTCCCTCAACCCAGCTGACAAGCAGCATCAGGCCGAGAAGTATCGTAGCAGTCCACACCATTGCGTTTGGTGAAATCTGAATCCGCGGCACCACGTCAACTGCGTCGCTGCCGCTCACACCGTTGTCATCAACCGAGCTGAACTCAAGGTTGACGAACTCAGGCGCGGGCACATCAAAACCTGTTTTTACCAGTGTCTCCTCCACGCCTAAAACCTACCCTGCCGATCGGTTTTTGTCCGTCCTGCAATGCTGGCGCAAGGCCACGCGAGGCAACATCATGGCCGCCGAAGATACAGAATTTTGGCCCATGAGCTGGTCAACAATTCAATGCAATATGATCACTCACATGAGCACAACCAACCAGCGTGCTGCGCCACTGACAGGCGTCAGTGTCGTCGATCTAACACGTTATGTACCCGGGCCTTTCTGCACGCTGCAGCTGGCATGGCTTGGCGCAGAAGTTACCGTCGTCGAACAGCCACCAGGTGGCGACGGCCTGAGAACTTTTCCACCGTATGGCGCGAACGGAACAGGCGCCGCGTTCTCATCACTGGCGCGTGAAAAAAACCACGTTTTGCTTGATCTGACAGATGATGATGCAAAGACCCAATTGCGCCAGATGATTGCCGATGCCGATGTGGTGATCGAAGGATTCAGACCCGGTGTCATGGCACGCCTTGGCTTTGAAGCGCAGGACATCCTGAGCACCCGCCCCGATCTCGTATGGTGCTCGATCTCTGGCTGGGGGCAGACCGGTGAGTGGCGGGATCTTGCTGGCCATGACGCAAACTTTCTCGCCGCGAGTGGGCTTCTTGCGCAGTGTCCTTCAGGCACACTGCCGCCTGTACCACTCTCTGACATCATGGCCGGCAGCCTCGCCGCAACCGCGATTTGTGCTGCACTTTTTGGCAGGAGTAAAAAAACGGACGATGATCAGGGAACGCTGATCGACCTTGCGATAGCAGAGGCTGCTCTTTCGATGCAGACTCATCACCTTATCGAGACACAGCTTGACGAGACTGAGGCAGCCAACGGTGCTGGCCTTTTGACGGGCGGGCTTGCCAGCTACAGTGTGTGGAAGTGCGCAGATGGGCGCTACGTTGCTGCCGCGCCCGTTGAGCCAAAGTTCTTTGCAAGAGTGTGCCGCGAACTGGGATGCGAAGATCTTTCAGACAAGCAATTCATACGCGAATGCCAGCCTGAGATAGCTGCAAGATTTGCCGAATCATTTGCCAAACACCCCGCCCAGTACTGGGAGGAAAAATTTCTCGATATTGACGCTTGTGTATTCAGAGTACGGGGGCCACACGAGGTAAGCGGCGGCAAGCAATTTATGCAGCGCGGGGCGCTCGCAAAAATGCCAGAGGTTGATCCAGCGGCGGTTACGCCTGCATCACCGTTTGTCTTCAATGGAGTCAGGCTAAACGGCGAAGCGGGTTAGTGAAACGCTGGCGCCCCCCCGCCAACTTCGACCCTGACAACCTCAGGCACACGACTCGCGAGCGATGGCAATCGATCGCGAATCTCATCCACATCACGCATATCAATAGTGGCTTGAATCACCTGTGGATCGCTACCCGCCTCGGCCACGACTTTACCCCAGGCGTCCACTATCATTGAGTGCCCCCAAGACGTCTTGCCGCCGCCATGATCACCACACTGATTTGCAGCGATCACAATGCATTGATTCTCAATTGCCCGGGCACGCAGGAGTGGCCCCCAGTGAGCACGACCAGTTGTATGGGTGAATGCTGCTGGCACAGTGATGATCCTGGCCCCCATCTGCGCCAATGCACGATAGAGCTCGGGGA
>CAYTTD010000180.1:0-4799 GCA_964440595.1 uncultured Gaiellales bacterium | reverse complement strand
GATTTGGTGATCGGTAATTCCAGTCACATACCTGGAATTGCACGCGATCTTGCAAACCCAAGAATTAAGACCCTCGCCAACACGATTGATTCGGGTGCGATAAATCAGCACGACCTCTCATCAATCCCATCCAGGGCCGCTGCCATCCTGAGCACGAGGATTGGCCACAAAAACGCAGCGAAAATCTGGTTTGATGCGCTTCGGTTCATAAAGCCCGGCGATGGATTTCCACAGGCGGCGCAGGCCACCGTCAATGCTGCTGACGCCAAAAGTGACCCCCACATTCGAAAGGCAATAGCAGATGCCTGGCGTCAGGTTGGCATCGACATTGGGGCGGTCAGCCCCCCAGCATCCTGAACAACTGGCCTCGAGCCTTTTTTACCTTTGAACCAGACGACGTGAAGTTCGTCAGCTCAGGCGCGAGAGTCTTGGCAACAGCATCAACCTTCCTGAAGCCATGCCTCTTGGCCGCCATCATCATAAGATCATTGTCCTCAATTCCATCACGCATCATCATCAATCGCACGGATGGCGCCGGCCCTGTGTGCCCCACAGTTTTACCCGGGTACATCATCGAACCGTCTCCGTTGCCAACACCGTCAGTCTGCGTATATGTCTTCGGGTCAACCCATGGATCAGAAACCTCGTTCCACCGGGTTACAGTCCAGTAGGTCATTCCATCTATCCGGTATCGATACGCCAGCCAACCAATAGCTCTGGTTGACGCTCGCCTGTCATCGATGAAAACGGTTGGATATGGCGGATGAGATGAAATCGACAGGTACCACCAGTACTCACGCCCACGTCTATGCTGGTCCGCGATGTCAGCCCTGTTGATTCTGTGCGAGATGTTTACTGACCAGATGTCAACCACATCATCAATGGCAGGGTTTATCGTAAGGGGCACCATCAAACGGAAGCCTGCCTCATGGATCAGTGATGCCCAGTCACGCAAATCATCGAAGTTGTCGGGGCTCGGCTCATCAAAGATAAACACGTGAGAGTCTTTGAACCAACCTCTCCGCACAAACTCCGCCTTCATGTTAGCCAGAAATTCGCGGGTTCGAACTCGATCCGCACCAAGGGCATCGCCGTAAGGTGACGTGCGCCAGATAGGTACATGGAAGGTAGATATGCCATCCTGGTCATAGATGCTCTCAAGCACAGCCATGTTGCCACCACCGTGTGTATCGCTAGGTGACAATCTGGAACGAGCAAGCAGTGAATAATACTTGCCAATCAATGTCGCATACCTGGAGTCCGCCTGCGACACTCCTTCCCGAGCCGAGATCTCGGTCAAAGACAAGCCAACTGCGCTGTGAAGAAATGGTCTCTTGGGCAGCGTGACGCGACGAACCCTTACCTTTAGCGGTACACGGTATATCACCGAACCTGCCGACAGCACTTCAATCGATCCAGCGTATCGGCCAGGTTGTTGGGCGACGCCCGCCTTCACGTCTATCCAAAGCGCCATTCGCCCCTGCTGCCTAATGCGCAGACTCTTTCCCTTCACAGGTTGCAGAGGATCAAAGTAGACACCAGCTTTGCTCTTTGGGGAGGCAGCAGAAACCTTCATTGAGTGCTGGAGATAGACATCAACATGATCGCTTCCCAGAGTCGCGCCACCAGCTCCGCGCAGATCGCCAGGACGAAACGTGAATTCCGTATGCCTGCTACCCGAGTCCACAACTAGCTGAGCGCCTTCGGCTTCTCCACGAGCCATGTCAAGCGAAATGATCTTGGGGTATCTTTTTACATCAACCCAGCTCCCGTAGCGAACCGTAGAAGGCAAAACATGTACCGAAAATGCCTTCTTTGTAGCAGGCGGTGCAAGCCGCTTTGCTTTGTCAGAGCTCACTTGCCGGGCCTGCGTAGCACCTGAACCACCACATGCGGCAAGCACCAGCGTGACGATCAACCCAATAATCGTCACAAGCAATCGACTCAACTTTAACCAACCGCCTTCAAGTCATGCAGAACGTCAGCAACCACAAGCTGACCCAGGTGAAAAGTGCTTACCCAATTCCCGCTCGAATCACCGAGAAAAGCAACACCAGACTCACCAACACCGGTTGCCTTTCTCAGGCTAAACTGATCGCTCTGTGAACTGGTCATGTGGATCTCCAGGTTCGCCGGCAGCCGGTGCTGCCTCTTCCACTTTTCTGGGCTGCCTCCCCATCCAACTACCATCAAATTACCATTACGGCGCAGTCTCTCAACCCCTACCTGCCATAAAAAGCTACCGATTACCTCTCCTGACGGGCATTGCAGGCACGAAACGAACATAAGTGTCGGACGCTCCGTATTTGAATTCAATACGGGCGGTTCAAGATTCACAGCACGCAGATCCGGAAGAGTCTGACCCGTTGGCGGCTTTGACCCACGCAACGATTCTGACTGAGATGTCTGGTAATCCCCAATCAACCATAAGGCAATAAGCGCCACCACCAGCACATCAAAAGCAATGAGTGCAGGTAGTGCGATCTGCCTGATTGATTTCACGACTCAACCGCGTGTTTTGGCGCAGTCTTTCCAACGATCTTCGGTAGGGCAAACATGAGGAACAGGATGACAGCCACGCCAACGGCCATGACTGGCATGTGATCCCAATCGCCAAGGTTACCCGGTAGATAGATGAGGCTGAACACGAAAATCCACACCACGTCGACGAAGTGCCAGTAGATGCCCATCGCCTCAAATCCGACGTGCTTGTCGTGTGCAGGGCCGTAGTGACCGCGCAAGCTGCGCACGAGAATAATGGTGAGCAGAATAGCACCAACCAGAACGTGCGAACCATGCAATCCCGTAATCGAGAAGAAGACCGTGGAGAACGCACTGTTCGAAGGTCCGATCAGCTCGTGATTTACCAGGCTGCCGTACTCAGCAATCTGCACGCCAAGGAAGGTTAGTCCCAACACAAGTGTTGCAGCAACCCACGTGCTGGTCCAGCCACGTGCACCGCGTTTAACTGCGATCAACGCATAGTGAATTGTCACCGAGCTCGTGAACAGGATCAGGCTGTTGAAAGTCGCCACGCTAAGTGGAATGTAGTTACCGATCTGCTCCGCCCATGATGAATACTTGGCAGCCTGATCAACCCGAATGAAGAAATACGAGAAGAAGAATGCCATGAACAGGGCAATTTCAGACCCGATAAAGAAGAGTATGCCCATGATGCCTATTGGCATCTTTGCGCTCCAGTGAATCTCTGGCGGATGCTCTGTCGCGTGAGGATCCACTGCTGCGGCCGCAGCACCACCTTCTGCCAGCGCACGGTCAGTGTCGCTCACTATGGCGTGCTGCTTATCCGGCTGACCAAATACGTAAGGGTCATCAACCACCTGCGGGATTTCGACGAAGTTGAAGAGTGGCGGAGGCGATGCAACCTTCCACTCAAGCGAGTGGCTACGCCAGGGGTTGCTCTCTGCAACGCGCCCGCGCGACCAGCTGTTGACCATGTTGTAGACGAACACCACGAACGCAACTCCCTGCAGGAGCGCGCCCATCGTTACGATGAAGTTCCATCCCGAAACTGAAGGGTAGACACCACTCAGGAACTCATAGTCGGCAACACGACGAGGCATGCCCAGAGTACCGATCCAGTGCATCGGAAAGAACGTTGCATTCATGCCGATGAAGGTGAGCCAGAAGTGAAGCTTGCCCAGCCCCTCATCAGCCATTCGGCCTGTCATCTTCGGGAACCAGTGGTACATGCCCGCAAAAACTGCAAATGCAGAGCCACCGAATAGAACGTAGTGGAAGTGCCCAACCACGAAGTAGCTGTCTTGGACATGCTGGTCGAACGGCACGCTGGCCAACATGATGCCTGTGATGCCGCCGATTGTGAACATGAACAGAAAACCGAGCGCAAAGTGCATGGCGGTCGTCATGTGGATACGCGACTTCCACAGCGTCGCGGACCACCCAAGTACCTTAATGCCAGTTGGCACCGCAATCATCATGGTCAAGAGCATCATCGGCAGTCGGAACCAATCCGGCATGCCACTGGTAAACATGTGATGTGCCCAGACCACAAAGCCAAGGAAGCCAATAGCCGTCAAAGATATTGCCAAAGCCCGGTACCCGAAAATCGGCTTGCGCGCATGCGTCGTAATTACTTCACTGATGATGCCAAATCCGGGCAGCACCATGATATAGACGGCAGGGTGCGAGTAGAACCAGAAGATGTGCTGATAGCTGATCGGATCTCCACCGCTCACCGCATTGAAGAACTGCGTGCCTAGCACCGAATCAAAAAGAACCATGAACTGCGACGCGGCGATGAATGGCGTGCCGAACACAACAAGAAAGCTCGTGGTGAGGTTGGCCCAAACCAAGAGCGGCATCCGCCAGAAAGTCATACCGGGAGCGCGCATGGTAAAGATGGTCACTATGAAGTTGAGCGCCGTGACGATTGAGGAGCTACCGGCAATCTGTACGCCCATGATGAATGCCAACTGCCCAATGGGGATCTCCGCTCCCGCGAAGGTGCTCGATAATGTGGCATAGTTGGTCCACCCTGCCTCAAACGCACCCATTGGTATGGACGCAAGGAACAGGCTCCCACCAAACACCAGCATCCAGAAGCTAAGAGCGTTCAGTTTCGGGTACGCCATGTCGGATGCACCAATCATTATTGGCAATACAAAGTTGGCGAGACCAGCAAATACGGGAATGACGAAAGCCAGCAGCATGATGATGCCGTGGAGTGATATCGAGCGGTTGAACTGCGTGCCATCAGCAAAGATCTGTAGTCCCGGCTGAGCAAGCTCGGCACGGAATGCTTCCGCGAATCCTCC
>CAYTTD010000179.1:0-4801 GCA_964440595.1 uncultured Gaiellales bacterium | reverse complement strand
ATGAAATGTACTTGTTATAGAGGTTGACATAGTCGCGCTCGACAACGGCAAACGATGGCATTGTCTTGCCCGGTATTGCTTCACACTCACCGGTACGCCAGTCAAGCGGCTTCTCCTGTGTTATTTCCGCAGGAGTGTCGTGACCAAGAGGAACCGCAACTACGTCTTTCACCGGCTCGGGGAAGTGAGCTGGCGCGAGCTCTGACACTCTCTTGGTAATCGATTGGAATATCTTCCAGTCGCTCATCGACTCCCAGCACGGTTTCACTGCAGGTGATAGCGGGTGAATAAAGCTGTGAAGGTCAGTTGAGTTGATATCGCTCTTCTCATAGAAGGTTGCAGTCGGCAACACGATGTCAGAGTAGAGAGCAGACGTATCCATCCTGAAGTTCACGTCGATGACAAGATCCATCTTGCCCTGCGGCGCATTCTCGTGCCACTTGACCATGTCAACCGAGCCCTTGCCAACTTACTCGCGCACAGCATTGCTGTGAGTGCCCAGGTAGTGGCGGAGGAAGTACTCGTGCCCCTTTGATGAGCTCATCAATGCATTGCCGCGCCAGATGAACCACACGCGCGGCCAGTTCTCAGGCGCATCTGGATCATCGACTGAGAACTGCAGATCGCCACTCTTCAGACGATCAACAACGTTTGCCGAGATCTCTGCAGCGTCGCTTCCGCCCTTCGCTGCCGTCTCAAGAGGGTTCTCATTGAACTGTGGGTAGAAAGGAAGCCAGCCAGAGCGCACTGCCCGAGACTGGATGTCCATCGTGTGCCCACGTGACAGGTGTGTTCGATCTGGCCTGTCGGGCACCGTGTGATAGTCGGTAAATGATCGCTCGTATCGCCACTGATCAGTATTAACGTAGTGCCAGCTTGGCGCGTTCTGCAGGCGCACAGCGCCTTGCCAGTCTTTACCCATGGCAATCGTGCCCCAGCTCTCACCAGGTGCGAGCTTCTCCTGACCCACGTAGTGAGCAAGTCCACCACCATTCACGCCAATGCAGCCGCACATGGTCAGCGCTACCATTGATGCCCTGTACATGAGGTTAGCGTGATACCAGTGGTTGATGCCGGCACCAACGATGACAGTGCACTTGCCGTTCGTCTTCTCAGCGGTGGTGATCCACTCCCGCGCGAATCGAACAAGCGTGTCACGCCCCATGCCGGTGTACTTCTCGCTCCAAGCAGGCGTATAGGCCTGAAGCTCGTCGTCGTAGTCCTTGGGGTATGCACCTGAGAGACCACGATTCACACCGAACTGAGCCATAAGAAGGTCATACACAGTTGTGACGGTCACTTCACTGCCGTCAGCGAGACGGATCTTCTTTACCGGAACTCCGCGCTTGACCCTGGCACCATCACCGAAGTCGTCGAAGTTAACCTGCACCTCACCGTCAGAGGAATCGAGGAAAGTAAGTGTCGGATCAATTGGAGAACCGTCTTTGCCATCCTCAAGCTTGAGGTTCCACTTGCCATCTTCACCCCAGCGATGCCCAACGCTACCCAAAGGCATCTTGGGCTTCTGTTCTTTTGCGTCCCAGAACAGAAACTTCCATGCGCCATTTTCTTCATCAGCGTAGTTTTCGAGCCTGCCAGCCCGAAGCATCTGACCAGACTCCCAGCCGGATTCCTCATACTCTTTCAGCTCAACCAGGTAAGGCACATCTGTGTACTCTTTTGCGTAGCTGAGGAAGTATGGCACGGCATCTCGATGGTGAGCCTCGGTAAGAATCACGTGGTTTACTGCCATCCACCATGCGCCGTCCTGACCAGGGTTGATTGCAACCCACTCGTCAGCGTATTTGGCAACCTGGTTGAAGTCCGGCGCGAAGATCCAGAGCTTTGTACCATTGTGACGAGCCTCGGCAACGAAGTGCACGTCAGGCGTGCGGGTCATGTTGAGGTTCGATCCCATAGCCGCGATCATCTTGGCGTTGTACCAGTCTGCAGACTCCTGAACGTCAGTCTGCTCACCCCACATCTCCGGGCTTGCACACGGAAGATCGCAGTACCAGTCGTAGAACGACAGTGAAAGTCCGCCAAACAGCTGCAGGAAGCGGGAGCCAGCCGCATAGCTGATCATGCTCATCGCGGGGATTGGCGAGAAACCGGCAACACGATCAGGGCCATGGGTCTTCGCAGTATGCAGGCAGCTCGCGGAAATGATGTCACGAACGTTTTCCCATGTTGTGCGACGGAATCCACCCTTTCCTCGAGCACGCTGCCACCGCGAGCGCTTCTCATCGTCACTTACCATCGACTTCCAAGCGTCAACCGGGTCGTCATGCTGCTCGCAAGCTTCATCCCACAAGTCAAGAAGCGCACCTCGCGCGTATGGATACTTCACGCGAAGCGGGCTATACAGGTACCAAGAGAAGCTGATGCCGCGCTGGCAACCTCGTGGCTCATACGGAGGAATCCCGTGCTCAAGCAGCGGATAGTCAAGCTGCTGCATCTCCCATGTAACCATGCCGTCTTTTACATAGATCATCCATGAGCAGCCGCCGGTGCAGTTGACGCCGTGCGTTGACCTTACGACCTTGTCGTGCTGCCAGCGGTTTCGGTAAAACTCCTCCCACCCGCGCTCTGATGCATCCTGCTCATCTCGGATCCATGCGATGTCTGGTGTTGCGCTCTTTGGTCTTCTCATGATCTATCGACTCCTCGTATTTTGCGCGGTGAACTTAGGCCTAAGTTCTTTCTACTTTCATGTCTCTTATTCAGGAAGTTTGGCGCTTTGCACCATCGGTTTTCTGACAGCCTTGAATCTCTTTGCCCAGGTCATTGCAAAAACACCCATAATTGCAATGAACACAACCAGACCGATCACAGCCATGATGATTATTTCGCTGGCAGTTGCGCCGTTACCGGCAGCGGGAGCTTTGGTCCCGTCTTCCTTGGCAGCAGCCGCCTCAGCTTCAAGGAACAGACCAAGTGACTCAAGCTCTCCCTTGGTCAGGTCAGATACTTTGCTCTTGCCATCCTTGGAATCTTTCAGATAGATGGGCTGCATAGTTGGTGAGGCTGTGACTCCGAGCCAACCTGCCAACCCCTTCGCACCACCAAAACGATCTGCTGCCAGGGTCAGGTCAGGGCCAATCTTTCCTCCACCAAGCGCACCGGCACGGGCAACATCGTGGCAGGAGATGCAGGAGGTGTCTCCGCTCTCAAACCGGTCTGTGCCGTAGAAAAGCTCCTTGCCTCTCTCCTGACTCGGGTTTGCTGCAAGACCACACATCGGAGCAACTGCAAACCCAGTCAGGGATACGAGAACAAGAGCTACGGTCAACTTCAGAAAACCGTGTGAATGATGCATCAGAGATACCTCCGTTTGCGGTGAAAGGTGAGAATTGTTGAGCTTTCAAAAAATTTGTTCATACTCGGCGCTTGCACTCTACCCTGCTTTGGTAAAATTGGCCACTTAAGTTTCAAATACGTTCTCTGGTATATGTTTCTACACCCCACGGCGGACACGCGCACTGTGGTTTTTCACTGAATTGCACCGAAATTTTCAAAATAATTTCGGAAGATCGCAGCACTAATTTTTTCGATTGAGCCAACTCGAACGCAACCACTCAACTATTTCTTGCAAAAAAACAGAACGGGTTTAGTTCAATGTTCGAACAAAACCCGTTCTGTTGGACTTGTTAGATCCTTCAAAGCTACGTCAGCAAGGCTTCTCGCAACCCTTCTTTGTGTAGAAGTGCCAGTTGAGTAGCGCGTTGACGACATAGAACGCTGCGCAAATGTAGAAGAACAGTTTCATCGACTCGGTTGAGCCGTTGATGGTAGCGATTGAGGCGTTGAAGATGAACGGCCCGAACGCCGCAACTGCTGCGGTCCAGCCAATAACACCACTTGCCTTTCTTGGATCAAAGATCATTGGTATCTGCTTGAAGGTTGATGCGTTACCCATTCCAGCAAAGAAGAACAGTGCGATCATCGACCAAAGGAAGCCGTTGAAGCTGTCTTTCGAAGTTGGATCAAGATACAGCGTGACAGTTAGTGATGAGAAGAACAACCCGACGGCAGAGATCAGAGTTAGAGGTGCTCCACCAAACTTGTCGCAGAAAGGCCCGCTAACGACTCGCGTCAATGCCCCAACAAGCGCACCCAGGAATGCATACTTCAGCGGATCAACTCCGAACGCCCCGTACTCGGTCTTGATCATGTTCGGAAATGCTGCGGCAAATCCGGAGAAAGAACCAAAGGTCATGATGTATAGCGAAGTCATTATCCAGTTGTGCTTCTCGCGGAAGATGTCCATCTGCTCGCTGATGTTTGCCCTGACTGGCACGCTCTTGAGAGTGAACCATGCGATCACTGCAAACAGCGCAACTGGAAGGATCCAGATGAACAGAGCGTTCTGGAGCCATAGCTCAGGTGGTGCCTTGACGCCTGGTGGCGGAGATGTCTTTGCGCCAGCGCCAACCAGTGCGAATCCAATGATCCATGGCGTAACGAACTGAACGAGGCTTACGCCGAAGTTGCCAATGCCCGCCTGTATGCCCAGAGCCGTTCCTTGCATTCGCTTCGGGAAGAACAGGCTGGTTGAAGGCATGAATGATGAGAAGTTACCGCCTCCAAGGCCAGCAAGGAATGCCAAAAACATCAACATTGCGTAAGGCGTTTCGGGGTTCTGAACCGCGTAGAACCAGCCGATAAGCGGTATCAACAGAGATGCCGTTGAAATCGATACAACGTGTCGCGTACCGAACTTGGGCGTCAGGAATGTGTGGATCATCCGAAGGAAGCCGGCTGACAGGCCTGGCATAGCCACCCACCAGTACAGCTGCGC